>CAMKHH010000046.1 GCA_946412445.1 uncultured Eubacterium sp. | reverse complement strand
GATGCAGCCGATCAGGTTATCCGGTTCAGGAATTCCAGACAGATCAGAATCTCCTTTGACGGACGTTCTTCTTTTGAACCGGTTCTGGCAAATCTTATTTTAACATGCAAGGTTCCGGTTAACATCATACACGCGGAGACAAGGGACATTAACGGAACTGCAATGGGGCAGATGGTTATCCAGCTTCCGGAAAATGAAACGGATCAGGGCAGGGTATTGAACTATCTGAATACATCCCAAATACCATATGAGGAGGTGAAGAGCTATGACCTTTGATAAAGAAACGATAGAAATGCTTCTGGTAGGAACGTTAGATTCTTTGAAGATGATATCCATCTCTTCTTTTCTGGCCTATCTGATTGGACTGCCTCTCGGCATTATCCTTACAGTTATGGATAAAGACGGTATTTATCCTGTGCCATGGATTCATAAGCCTTTAGGAATGATTGTAAATCTGATTCGTTCCATACCGTTTATTATTTTCATAGTAATGATGATTCCGGTAACGAGGGTATTGATTGGCACCTCTTTAGGGGTAAAGGGTGTAATCCCGCCTCTGACTTTAGCTTCTGCGCCTTACGTGGCCAGAGTTGTGGAATCCTCCTTCCGGGAGGTGGACAGCGGTGTGATTGAAGCTGCAAAGTCCATGGGAGCTTCCACCTTTCAGATTATATGGAAAGTCCTTCTTCCTGAGGCAAAACCGTCCCTGATTACAGGAGCGGTGCTGTCCGTGACTACGATTTTAGCTTATTCTGCCATGACGGGCGCTGTAGGCGGAGGCGGACTCGGGGATATTGCCATTCGATATGGATATTATCGCTACCAGACGGAAATGATGCTTATTACGGTGATTATTCTGGTTATTATCGTTCAGATTATACAGGAGGTGGGAATGAAAATATCCAGGAGCAGTGACAAACGAATCAAGTAGGAATCGTCTGATATATAAAGGCGTTACTATAGAACAATTAACCACACAGAAGTTTTAATAAGGAGGAAAAATTATGAAGAAATCTCTGTATTTACTCACAGCAGCAGTTTTAGCAGCAGGTGCGCTGACAGCATGCGGATCCAAGGCAGATTCCACCACAAACGGGTCGGAATCTACAGCAGAATCAAAGGCGGATTCTACGGCTGAACAATCTAAATCCGAGGAAGACTCCGCAGATTTGGAAGATATTATTGTGGGAGCTACTCCCTCACCTCATGCGGAGGTTCTGGAAGCCGTAAAGGATCTGTTAAAGGAAAAAGGATATAATCTGGTAGTGAAAGAGTATACGGACTATGTACAGCCTAATCTTGCGCTTGATTCCGGAGACCTGGATGCAAATTACTTCCAGCACAAACCATATTTGGATCAATTTAACGAGGAAAATAAAACCAGTCTGGTAAGTGCGGCTGCCATTCACTATGAGCCATTTGGCATCTATGCAGGAAAGACCTCTTCTCTGGAAGAGCTTAAGGATGGAGCCAAAATTGCAGTTCCAAACGATGTTTCCAATGAAGCAAGAGCCCTTCTCTTACTGGCGGACAAAGGACTGATCGGTCTGAAGGATGGTGTAGAGATGGATGCAACGAAGAATGACATTGTAAAGAACGACAAGAACTTTGAAATTATCGAAGTTGAGGCTGCGCAGCTTCCCCGGTCACTGCCAGATGTGGATGTAGCGGTCATTAATGGAAACTATGCGATTGAGGCTGGTTTTAAGGTATTCGATGCCCTGGCTACAGAAGATGCAGACTCTATTGCAGCGACTACGTATGCGAATATCGTTGCAGTACGCCAAGGAGAAGAGGAAAGTGAGAAGACAAAAGCGCTTGTTGAAGCTCTGACCAGTGATACCGTGAAGAAGTTCATGGAAGATAAATACGAAGGTGCTGTAGTGCCTTCATTTTAAGAGCTAAAACCGGGATTTGAAAAAGAGAATATAGGAAGTCCCATCGTCCTGAGATTATATGGGACGATGGGGCTTCTTTGTTGTATATGGCCTGCTAATAGAGATCTGCCGCCAGCCAGAGCCAACGGCCTGCTGAAGTGGTCCATACTTCTTTATAGGTTGCCGTGTTTTCCATAGGCCAGAAGGGCACATCTTCGTTTCCGCGGGTTTCAATACCTACAGGGATACTGCCGGCCATTTCACCATTAAGTGCACCGTATTGCTGAGCAAAATTATTGCCCACACCGTAGACAAGTGATTGACCAAAGGGGTTCTTGCCAAAAGTCCAGTAGAGCTGTTCTTTAGCTATTTGTATCAGTTCCTTATCATTAAAATATCGCCCAAGAATGGATGCTGACTTTCCTTCTGACAGGTGAATTGTTTCGTTGCCGCGGAAAGAAAACCAAATGGGGAAAAAACGGAGACAGTATTCTTTGTTTAATTGAATACCATGTTCAAGCTGTTTTTTGTAATTACTGCTGTCTTCTTCAAAGGAGGTCATCAAGTGAAGAAGATGAAAAGTTTGTTCATCCGTATATTCATCCAATTTGTGAATACCTGCCGGAAGCATGCCATAAGGCTGTGCAAAAGAATAAATTTTTTTCAGATAGTCTGCATGCAGCAGCATTGCATGTTCCCAATATGGCTTGTCATGATGGACCGGCTGGGTCAGACAAAGAAGTTCCAGAGCCTGCATATAAATCTGCTCCCGGGACTGATGGTTAAAATGAACAATTGCCTTGTGATCCGGTTCCCTGTAAAAGAAGCCTGCGATAGGGCAGTTTTTATTGCCCGTTTCTTGACAGGTAAGCATCCTGCACGCATATTCTACCGAAAAATCTCCAAAACGGGACTCTCCTTTACAGGAAAAGATCTGGGAAGCGGCCCAACTGGCGGTAGCCCAATACTGGGAAAGGCTGCTGTTATAGGAGTGCTCAAAGAAAATTGGCAGCTCCATCCCTTTTTCTTCAAAGCGATTGTGGGCAAACTGATAATCTTCACATGCTGCAAGATATGCTTTTTGGGAGAGAGGAAAATCAATTTCTTCCAGAACACGGGCTGCATAGGCTTCAACGCCTGCCATAAGGAAATTTTCAAAGGCATGATTATGAATTCTGGCACAGCAGTCATCCATGTTCCCAATCAATCCATCGCTCCAGCGGCGGATTCCTGCACTTGTAGCACGGTAACCATCTGCAAAACGCATGCGAAGAATAAAATCCAAACCCCAGACGGCTTCTTCCATAATACGGTAATAGAGAGCAGGTTCTTTTTCCTGTACCCGTACGGCCATTTCAAGAAGAGAATGGACAATCTCTGCTGTTTGCAGTGTTTGCTGACTGACGTCTCCGGCATCGTGCCAGCCACCATTGTAAATTAGTTTCAGACCGTTATGTTCAGCGATAATATCGCCATGGCAGCTGCCGTGTCCTCTGCCCACCGGATAGCCACATCGTTCACAGTAAAGAAAATTCAATACCGACCATACAGATTGATACAGTGGATGAACAGCGATTTGGAAAATATCACTGTTTATTTTTGGTGGATCCGATTTAAGGAAATAGGTTCCTTCCTCACAAACAGCAGAAAAATCCCAAAGATAAAACAAGCCCTTTTCATTTTTTAACGGAAGAGGTGTACCAATATACACGGGAAGACCACTGCTTGCACTGCAGAGTTGAAAAGAGTTGGTTTTTTCAGAGGTAACAGCGGTTTTCGCACCGTCAACCCAGTAACCTTCAGTCGAATAAATAACGGTATTTTTATCGCACTGCCAGCCTTGTGTATGGCTGACTATTGGCGTGTGTTCCAAACAAATGTCTTTTATTTCAAAACAAAGCAAATCATCCATCGAAAGTTCTTTTCCATAACAATGTACGGTAAACATAAGGGAGGTAACACAATCTCTCGGAAGAGAAGGAAATTCCCATATGCAATCATTCCACTGCGCATTTTTTAAATAAATAGTATGGCAGCCTTCCCGAAAGTATCGGTCAGGAATTTTCTCTTTCCCATTATTATAGAGCTGAAGGGCTATCATAGGAGAATGCATTCCTACACAGTCAGGATATATTTGAAAATGAAGCCGATTGAAGGGCTGCCAGTCAGATTGCTCTACTTGCAGGCTGGCATTTAGCGAACCGAAAGCACAGTAATCTCCATCAGCGGGAGAGCCCTCCGGCCAGTGATCGGTCCGTGCGGCTGCCTGTAGGCAAAGAGTATTATTTTCCGTAACAGTAAGCGTTCCATGACCTGTTTTTGTCCAGTGGTTCAGACTGGTGCCGTCCCATAGAGGTTTACTGCAGCTGACAGGTTTCTGTCTGATACGATGTTCCAGGGAAGCTGTTTCATCTATGGGCATGCGCCAGTGTAACATACCGGTTTGAAGGAGAAGTTGATCAAAGTCATTTTGATTTTTCATAAGGAGCCTCTTTCACATATGCGCATCCGCGTCTACATCTTGAATCAATTCTACGCATTCTCCGCCGGGAGCGTTAAGAAAACCATATTTCATATGGACAATCTGATCAGAACGAGTGGGGATGTGGGAGATAGCGGGCTCGGTGCTGACGGTGGCGCCATTGGCAATTGCTCTTTTATAGTCAGCTTCCATGTCATTGCTCCAGATTGCTACATGCTGCCACTTGCCCATGGATAAGGGTTCCTGGGTCTCAAATATTTCTAAAAAATCACCCGTGCCCAAATCCAGTATAAATGCGTGATCCGCTGTGCCTTCCGTCCCCCATTCTGAAACTAATGTGGCACCAAAGGAAGCTTTGTAAAAATTGACCGTCTTATATAAATCGGGTACACGCAGACAAACATGATGGATACCATTTTGCTTTAACCTCTTATACATGATTCATACCATACCTTTCTTACTATTTTATGCAGAAAACAGCCTACATTCTGTGACTGAGATTCTCATGTGCATTCCCGTTTAGATGCCCGTCCCCCGTTGCTGGAACAATCATTGCAGGGTCCGGTGCCATCCATTTTGCAGCATTGCGCAGAATTTGGTGTATTTCTTCTTGATATAAAATTGGAAAAGTCTCATGACCAGGCGTAAATTGAAACAGTTTTCCCCTTCCCCGGTAAAAGATATTGCCGCTGCGGCATACATCGCCGCCTTCCCACCATGTAAGAAAAATGGTCTGATCCGGCTCGGGAATCAACTGCGGCTCACCATACATTTCATCTGCAGGGATCTCGATACACTCATCGAGTCCATATGTGATGGGATGGCCAGGGCTGATAACCCATAATCTTTCTCTTTCACCCCTGGGCATCGTTCGAAAACGTCCCCAAAGGCCTGCATCATAATAGATACCAAGCATCCACTGCCAGGGCTTTGAGAAAATTGAAGCATGTAGTGCAATAAAGCCCATTCCGCGGTTGACAACATGATGACAAATTCTATTTGCAACCACATCATCAAAAGAATCATTATCAATGTGGCTCCACCAGATAAGAACATCTGTATCTGCAAGTACTTCTTCAGAAAGCCCATGGGAAGGCATATCCTGAGTGGCAATTTTCACTTCAAATTCATCGTACCCGTAAAAAGCCTGGGCAATGGCTGTGTGGATACCATCAGGGTATATAGATTTTACGGGTTCGCCGCAATCCTGATTATGTTCATTAAATATTGTTACATGAATTTTTTGGCTCATTTGAATGGATTCCTTTCTGAAAATTTAATCCTGAAAGCCGCGCCAGTCGAAAATTGCACAGGTTTTTTCCAACTTTCCATTTGCAATAGTCGAATAGAGGTTGTCACAGTTCTGAGGATAAAAGAGTTCATAAATCCCATCTGTTACAATAAAACCGTCTGTAATCCAGCGAAGAGCAGTTTCCATATTCCGAAAGCTGCTGTTGGGATTAAAATCTCCGGAATGCAGTGGAAGAGACCACTCCCATCCAGAGTAGATATTTAGATAGGAGTAGAAAATCTGACGCAGTAACTCATGGGCAGATACATCAGATGTGAGCTGCCATGGTACACCCACCAAGGCCAAATCGCCCATTTGCCGAATATACGGAATAATGGAAAGAATGGCATTGTCATTTCCGGAGCAGTCAATTGCCAACCCAATACTTTTGTAGTCCAGTCCAAAGCTTTCAATAGAAGGGGCAACATATTTCAGGCCACAAGTGTGGGCTGTCTCCCGACGTTTTTGGTTCGGATCTGCAGCATATACATAAAATCCGAGGTGCTGCAATACCTGTGCGCACATAAGCCCAACAATCCCCAGACCGCTCACTATAGCAGGTTCTGTAGGCTTGATACTGCTTCTCAAAATGGCAGTCATGGAAACGGCCGGAAAGCGGCAAAGTACTGCTTTTTCCAAAGCGACATCTTTTGGAATCAGAAAAACATCTTTTGAAGAAACTAAGTTATAGAGCCTGTGGGGAGTCAGAGAAAAAACCAGATCGTTTGGATGCAGCCCTTTCACATCACTTCCTACTTCCGTAATTTGCAGGATATTGGCATACCCTGTTTCACAGGGATAGGAGGCTTCGCCGCCATAGCTCATGTAGCCCCCTGTTTCCGAGCCATTTGAAACGACAGAGACAAGTGTTTTACCGATGATTTCATGGGCCGCCGGTTTTTCGTTAAAAGTAGAAGCAATGAGCTCGGCCTTTTGACGCGCTGTAAACGTAATGCTGTAATTTATAGACATATTCACCCCTCATTTCTGTGCATATCCATGCACGTATTTGGATAACATTATTGCTCGAATTGATAACCCAGTCCGGCACCACAGGATTCACGAATAATCAAACGGGGATTGTGAGAAATTCTTATACATTCGGAATCATTATTGATGGCACTTATTAATGTCATAATGGACATACGTCCGAGATAACTGTTCTGTTGATCCAGTGTTGTAAGTCGGGGACAGGTATATTCTCCTGAGGGAAATTGATCACAGCTGACAACAGAAATATCTTCCGGGACACGAAGTCCTTTGTCTGCGACGGCACGAATCGCACCTTGTGCTACTGCGTCATTGATACATACAACTGCAGTAGGAGAGGATTCTGCCTGGTTTAGAAGCTTTTCCATAGCCAGATACCCATCCGGTGCATAGTAATTACTTAACGAAATCAGGGAAGGCTCTAAGGGAATTTGCAGATTCTGCAGTGTCTGCTTATAGGCAGACAGTCTGGCGGTGGTGGTACGAACCTCCTCTTCTCCACCCACAAAGCCTATCCTGCGTCGGCCCAAAGCTAACAGGTGATGAATCAGGGCGGATACACCACCGCTTAAGTTCCGGTCTACAAAGATGCAGTTACAATCAGGAATAGACTGGCCCAGAATTACTACAGGAATCTGTTCGTTTATACGATTTAGAGTTTCTTTGTATGAATCAGAAATAATATTACGGTCTATTTCTCCTCCCAGAATTAAAACTCCATCGACCTTTTTATCCAGCATCATCTGAAAATAAGTGTTTTCAGGTATGGAATCGGAAACACCATGAGAAGAACCACCATAGAAAGTGTTGCATAAAAGGATGGAATATCCATAATCAACTGCATAACGCTGAATTTCTAAATATAATTCGTTGAAGTAAGGATTTGTAATGTCAGAAATAATAACTCCAAGCGTCTGGGTATGATTACTGATCATGGCTCTGGCCACAGAGCTTGGTGAAAAGTGATATTTATTAATGATGTCTGTTACGTGGGCCTGCGTTTTTGCTGAAACATATGGACTATTGTTGAGAACACGGGAAATCGTAGAAACAGATACACCGCTCAGCTTTGCGATTTCATAAATTGTAAGTTTTTTTTGCTCATTTGACATATTAAAAGTCCCCTCCGATATATAAATAATTTTGATACCGATACCAAAATTAAAAATTAATTCTAAATTCAAATATAAATTCCTGTATTTGAACACTTTTCATAATAGTAGCATGTATAAAAAAGAAAGTCAATAAGAATTGTATAGAATTGGTAT
>CAMKHH010000045.1 GCA_946412445.1 uncultured Eubacterium sp. | reverse complement strand
TTACCTGATTGCTGCACAGGTTGGATTCAGCGATTATTTTTATTTTGCCAAAGTATTTAAAAAGATGACCGGGGACACCCCTACCTATTTTCGAAAAAATAATACTATTTAACAGGAGGCAGCCATGAATCCGTTTATGAAGCCAAAGCTTATCCTTTCCCTATGTATGATTCTTGCTTTATCCGGTTGTGATTATAAAACAGACAATAACACACCGCCTGGTCCCTCTGCGCTCCCGGAAAGTATACAAACGAGTAACTTTGATCAGCATCTGGATATTAGTATCGGTTATTGGAATATAGAAAAAATGCTCAATGCATCGCAGCCAGACGCCATAACCCAGTATATTGAATCACTTTTTAATGTTACGTTTCATCCAATGTCTGTTACATGGTCGAATTATAAGGACCGTTATCGAATTTTAAGCAGTACTTACAGTCTGCCCGATATATTTGCCACTCTGACATTATCCTCCAGCGATAGTCATGATTCAGGTACTTTTATTAATATGATTGATTCTAACTCTATCCGTGCTCTTCCCGAGGATATGTCCTCTTACCCATTATTAAACAACGTCCTGGATCTGACCTCTTATACCCAATATAAAGATGGCAAGTTCTATGTCATTCCAAGGATTTCATTCACTGATCCTATCCTTGGATCAACCGATGCGGCCATGCTTGTACGACGGGATTGGATGGATACACTGGGCATAAAAGATCCTCAATCTTTTGATGATTTTCTTTCTATGACATCTGCTTTTGTCCATGACGATCCAGATGGCAATGGAGCGGATGATACCATCGGTTATAATGTCAGCAATTTAACGGCACTTGGTAAATGGCTGATACTGGGCATCTCTCCGGAATGTAACACATATGCCTGGATCTCTGAAGACGGACAATATATACCATCCTGGACCTCTGATAAATTTATGGAGGTTGTAAAATCTTATCGGAAACTCTATCAATCTGACAGCTTAGACCCAAATTTTTACAGCAAATCCCCACAAACAGTTCTGGAGGACTTTGCAAGCGGACATTTAGGTGCTTTGGAATACAAATCTTCGCCTTCTGCATTAATGGAATTAAAAGAACGCTGGGATCAGCAAAATGATAAACCATTTGAAACATGTGTCGATGTACTTCCCATATTTCCTGCATCGGACGGTATCCGCTATAGTAATTCCAGCAATATATTCTGGTCAGAGTCCTATTTATCCTCGTCTGTGAGCGATGAAAAAGCAGAGCGTATACTATCTATCTTAGAATTTCTTCTTTCTGAAAATGGAAGAATGCTCTGTAAATATGGAATAGAAAATGTAGATTATGCTCTTAACGATAACGGTAACTATACCTGCTTGATCGACACTAACGGTGAAAATCTAAGTATTGTCCTCAAGAAAAAGTATCCCTCTCTTATGCTCTTTGAAACTTTAGCCGGATGGGGAAACGACTGGAAAGATTTTGAAAATAATTCCCTTAATAATCTTCGTTATGGAAAACCATGTGTAGATCTCGCAAGAAAATCTGTCGAATGGTATCGTGACAACACAACGCAGTTAAAAAGAGATTATGTATTCCTAAACGCTCCGAAAGAATCTGTTGAAAGCCTGAACACCTCAGATGCGTTTCAGTCGTTTATCAAATGCATTATAGGAGAGGATGATCCTGAACAAATGTGGAATCAGGTTCTTGCAGAAATGGATTCAAAGGGACTAAAAAATTATATCTCCATGCAAAACGAAAAGTATCAGGAACAGAAGGAGTAGTTCTTTCTGTTCCCTGCTGTGACTATCCATTAATTTTAAGTACATATGCGGATTCACAAGGTTTACTTTCCGGAGCTTTTATATGTAATCCCCTGGCATCTCTGTGAAATTTCAGATGTTCCTCTGATCCAATTAGTTCAACACATTGAATGTTCTTTTTGTAAATACCGTTTGTTTTCAGACTATTAATATGGAATTCACCTGTCTTTGGCCATCCAAGTGCAATCGTATAAAGAGTATCCCCATGCGTAGTGAAGCGAAAATCCTGTGCAGTAAATATCTCGTTATGTTCATCTGGAGTGTTACAAAAATTCAGCTGTCCTTCGATTTTGTCAACATCAAAGTCAGTGTCTATTATGGCTGTCGGACCTTCTTCAGCAATTGAGAATGGTCTGGTTTCATATATAGCTTCTCCATTTAAAGACAGCCATTCTCCAACCTCCTTAAGAATCTTTATTGCATCCGGATGAAATGATCCGTCAGCATACGGTCCTACATTTAACAGTAGGTTTCCATTTTTCGAGACAATGTCACAAAGTTGATGAATGATGCGTTCTGATGATTTATATTTGGGTTCCTGAACCATGCACCATGTGATGTTATCTTCCAATCGATCATCGGACTGCCAGGGAAAATCTTTGGGTTTTGAAAATTGTCCGCGCTCAAAATCATAGACACCAATTCCCTTTGGAAAGTCCTCTTGCTTATAGGTGATGATACCGTCATGAATATTCCGTGAACCATAGTAATACTCTGCAACCTGGTAGCGGTAAGCTTCATCAATAATATACGCCCGGCTGTCAAAGTAAAGTACATCCGGGGCATATTGATCAATCACCTCACATATTTTTTTTGCCCAGGTCTTGCAAAAAGCCTGATCGGGATATCGATATGGGTCATAACGGTTAGTCTCCAGGGGCAAGGCTGGTCCATAAAACTTCTCATTATCCGGAATATAGACATCTGCCTCATTATCAGAAGACATAAACCATCCCCACAACCACTGGTGATGAAAGGAAGCCAGCATATGAATTCCCTCTGCCCGGAACTCTTTTGCACACTCTCCTACAATATCCCTGTGTGGTCCATAATTAACACTGTTAACCGGATTTACTTTACTGTTCCACATAGAAAAATTATCGGAATGCTCTGTCACAGGTCCGGCATACCTGGCTCCGGAAAGTCTGACAAGTTCTGCCCATTCTTTTGCACTAAATCTTTCTCCTTTCATCATCGGATAAAAGTCTTTATATCCAAAGTCATGAAGATTGCCATAAGTCTTTTCATGATAAAGATTTTGCTCTGTCCCCTTCGCATACATATTTCTGGAATACCATTCATTCTGACAGGCCGGAACACTGTATGGGCCCCAATGAAAGAACAATCCGAACTTAGCATCCCTAAACCACTTCGGG
This sequence comes from uncultured Eubacterium sp., assembly GCA_946412445.1. GTDB lineage: Bacteria > Bacillota > Clostridia > Lachnospirales > Lachnospiraceae > Novisyntrophococcus. Next base: position 4,836 of record CAMKHH010000045.1, on the reverse strand, counting down.
GCTTCTCTGTATAAATTATCCCATGCAAGATTATTCATGTTGATTTTCTTCCTCGCTTTCAAGATATTGTAATTTTATTCTTATAGAAGGATAACGGCGGCAGATAGGTCACTTCATCCACCACAGGAAATCTTACAGGATCTGCTTTCCATGCAAAAGATAAATAAGCCTCCCCGTTAATCATCCTTCCCAGTTCAAGATATATATGATTCCTATCTTCACGGTTTGCGCGAATGCTTTTAATCTCTATCTCCCCCTCTTCATCCTCTAAAGTAAATCCACTTTCATTCCCCCGCCTTGAGTAAAGCAAGAAACACGTTTTTACATGAGCAAAAGAAAGCTTCAACCAGATTCCCCTTATACCCAGAACCTTTTTTTCTTTCATATCTGTAAACTCTACATTCTTTAAAGTCGGTGATTCATATTCTTCTGTGCCGTTCAGAACATTACTGCACTGTTTTGCCAGTTTTTCTCCTAAAACCACATTTGCCTGGGCACTGTTATGGATTTCATCTGACAGATTCAAATTTGTAGTCGACAGCGTTGTGACACCTTCGATTTCGCGGGCTGCTCTTTTCTGCGCCTCACGCACTAACCCCCAGCCTCTGTCATAACTTCCATTGATCTGCCTGTTCAGCTGCATCGTAAAAAAATGAATTTTATAACCTAATTCCTCTCGAACTGATTGAACAAAATCTTTGAAATGCTCATAATAGAATGGAGCGGATTCAGGATCCGTGTCTGAGCACCCCTGATACCACAAGATTCCGGCATATCTTCCCTTTGTCTTATGAATCTTGCCTAGCATATTCTGATACAAATCTCCTTCGTGTGGTCTCCATCTTCTAATTGAAGAGCCGCCAAGAGCTGTTTGAATCAGTCCTACAGGCATATGCGTATACGCAGCATAACATTTCCCAAAGGAAAGATACGGGGATACGCCCGGTATACCCATCTCTTCGTTTGCAATAGAGCCGGCATCCGTACTTTCATTCATAGGGTGACTGGCTAAATCCCATTGATCTCGATTTCGAAATAAATGGACAGCTACATCCGGGGGATCCATACAATAATCTCTGCTGTATCCTGCTGAATTCGATTGACCTGCAATAATAAACAAATTCCCAACCCCTACATGAAGAACACAATCCCCGCGAAACATCCAGGACAGATCGCTTTGTACACTTCTAGTCTCCAAACCAGTTTCGATGCGGTATAGGCCGCCGGACGGTATGATAAGTGTTGTCTCAAATTCTCCTGTAAAATATTCCTTCTTTGTCACTTTGTTTGCTGCTGTCCAGGGAATCACTGCCATATTATCTTCTTCTTTTATCACCCTGATCACCGGCATTGCCGATTGTACTCCTACTTCCAGTGCAGCTGAATGCACTTTATAAGTACCTTTTAAAGTGATCTGTGCATACCCCTTTTCCTGCTGCAATATTTCCCAGTCTGATGGTCCTGCTAGTATCGTAACACCATGCATGATATACCTCCTTCGAAAAACACATAAGCTTTTTACCCTTGTATCATTATAAGGTCGGCAATATGAAATTTGAATCAAATATTATTAGTAAACTATGGATATTTTACAGATAATCAGAGCAAAAATAGTGGGCGGAATTGAATAATCTCATCAATTCCACCCACTATTATAAAATAAACCAAGCTATCATCTACTATTTTCAGTTTCCTGCCAATATCTCTACTCTCGATAAAATACCAAATGGACGAAGACACCATGCTTCACTCCATTCACTTCCATTGGTCCGATAAGAGTCCGGACCGTACCATTTAAATTCCGGATTGCAGTTATGCAAAGTTCCAAATGTGTTATAGCGATTACCATATACTTTTATATCCAGTTTGTGTATTCCTGCCTTTAAGACACCCGCATGCTGTATATGCGGAGCAAAAGCAACCGGTCCTATCATCTTATCATCTATGGCTAATGACAAAACTGGTGCTGCAAAGTGTGGAATCCGGACACTTATATCTGCATCTTCTTTTAATGTAAAGTGCATATGATATATCACACTCCCACCATAAAAGGGCAGTGTCTGCCGCGTAATATCGCCAAAGCAGAGTTGTTCTTCACGATCGACTATCACCGCTTTGGTTCCCCTGACCCATACTCCGAAATCTCCAAGCAGATAAATACTTTCCAGATTTGTTTTTCTTCCAAATGGTATCTCAATGCGCAGCGTATTGATCCCCTTCTTAAGCTCTGGAAGATTTACTACACGAATCCCTTCATCTACATAATATGCCCCTGTTTTATCAACGGTACAAGGCTTTTCGTTCCAGAACAGAACCGACTTTTCCGGCCTTTCCATTGCCATTGATATGGCAGGTAACCCGACTGCCGATTCTATTTCATAATATAGAGTTACCCGTTCCTTCTCCGGCACCATGCCCAGTCTCCAGGGCTGTATATAAGCATCCTGCCTTGGAGGATAACCCAATATCATTCTGATCTTATTATCCAGCCGCAGAATCTCTTCATCCGGCATCCATTCACCGTCATTCAATCGCCATCGTGCATGATCCAGCAGAAATACATTCGGTTCATTCAGTGTGTAGGCATCCGGCTCATGTATTGTGCACAGTAGATTCTGCTTACGATTCTTCCCCTCATACTTCTCTTCCGCTACTAAATTGTATGTCTCTGCACATTTTCCGGCTCTTATTTTATGGAAGTCTGATTCTTCTTTCCATATTTCTATCTTTTTATATGATTCTATGTTTTTATATATTTCGGCTTCTTTATCTTCATATGGCTCTAATTTCCACAGATAGCTATCTTCTGCATACATTTCTTTATCAATCAAGGTCCAGCCTTCCTGATAGTCTGTTTTTTCCATACAGATATGTCCGTCAAGGGCATTGTAAACAAATACTTTCCAAATTCCACGTATTTTTACGCAGGCTGTTTCCGATTGATCCGCTTTTTCTTTCTGGTCCAGGGCATGGCAGATAAATAACCATCTGGCTTCCCCTTCCTGGCGCATCTGGTAAAAAAGATTATCGAATGCTTTCCCATTTTGATGGTAAACGCCAACCTCCCTCATGGGTTCCATAGCAGACAAAAGTGCGTTTTTTTCATAAGATATCTGACATGCTTTTTGGGTAAGTCTGCTCACACTTATGTTCTCTTCTGCATCAACATAGGATGGCACCTTCCCCATAAAAATAAGCTTTCCTCCACATGCAGCAAACTTCTCTACCAAATGAAGTGTCGTACTTCTGACAGTCAATAACTCTGGAACGATAACTGCTTCATATCTCATCTTTCCTATTCGCAAAGTCCCGTCTTCCCCTGCAAAACAATCTTGTTCTGCCAGTAATGATTCTGACAAAAAATCAAAGTCAATCAGACCAAATAATAGCCATGAAATCATATTTTTAAAATTTTCATCCATCTGATCGCGCAGCATTCCTGTCTGTCCCACCGGTCCGTATGCAAGCCAATAGGATTCGATTGGATGAATCACCGCTACCTTTACCCGTGCAGTACCTCTGGTAAGTACTGTATTCAAACGTGCAAAATAATTCTCGATATAAGAATACTGTTCCCACCAGGGTGATTGGTAGTTAATCGATGCCGGCCAATCTCTTTTTGCTTCACCTTCCATCGACATGAATGCAAGATGCGGTACTCGGACAGTAACACCGAGGGCTGCCTGCCAGTCACCTTGAATCTTATGTCCTTTAAAATCATGATCCCACTGTGTCACACCATAAAGCTCACTCAATACACCTTCTCTTCCATATTGATGAACTACAGAAGAAGCCTGTTTGATTGTGGAATATTCCGGATCATTACAGAGAATATCAACTCCGGGAAGCTGCTGTTTTCTATAACAGCGCATGGCTTCTCCCAAACGAAGTGTCTGTGAATATAAAGTTGGCTCCGACATATAGTGACCTGTCATATAGATATGATGCGCTTCACACCAGTCAGCAATTGTATCCGAATAAGCAGATACAAATCGTTCACAAAGATGATCGTGATACTGCAGGCGGTGCAGGGAAGGCACCCCTCCGGGTAGTTCAAACAGAATCTCCGGCAGTACGCAGAGCAAATCAATACCGTATGCGTTTTTGTATGTCTTTGGCAAGTCATCTGTAAAGCTTAAAGTGACATCCTCCGTACAACCGCCATCGCTGAGTGCCATCGAGCCTTTCACTTGCGGTTCATCTGTAAAAATTGCAGGAATAGATTTCCCAAATTCATCTGAGAGAACTTCATAATATCGTTCATGTGTTACTTTTATAAAGCATTCCACTGCCTCTTTATTCATCACATCCACATATGTCTGATCATTAAACCATGGGCTTTCTTTCATCAGCTCTACATACGCGAACCAGAGTGTCCCTTCAGATTTACTTATCCGGTCACAATCTGTGGATGGCTGCGGACCTAAAATCTGCCTGTATGCCGTAAGATAACCCTTCTCGATCTTAATACGATAAGCACAAAGGTAATAACCCCCTGGTTTTTCACCTTTAGCCACTCGCAGATCGAATGTTTCCTTTGAGTTCTCCAGTTCTGGCTTTATTTCTGTTGTCAGAAGCAGATGCCTTGCCCGGTATCGCACATCTTCGGTAACTTTACCACCTGCTGTTCCGGATGGGTATCGGTCTTCATCATATAACCAGCACAACATATTCTCAGTTTTTACCTTTTTATCCGCATACGTTACGAGATGCATAAAATCATCCTGTAAGTAAGGTGTCTCCATACCCGTACGTGGATGAATATGTATTCCTCCAAAACCCATCTCATGGAATACCTCTATCTGCTTATCAATTTTTTCTTCTGTAACTTCACAA
>CAMKHH010000044.1 GCA_946412445.1 uncultured Eubacterium sp. | reverse complement strand
GACGTAGAGGATATCTCCGCTCACCTGTACATCTACAGGTTCTTCCAGAATCACCACATGCCATTCATCACCATGGGCGAGAATCGTAGCCGCTGCAGCTGTATCTCCATTATTATCCACAAACTCTGTATTAAAGTCAAACCCTTTGCTTTTGGCCTCTTTTAAAGTACCATAGAACAATGTAGTCTTATGATAAGCGGCATAATCTACATAAGAGGCATAGGCAATCTCAATTCTTATAATCCCATCTTTCTTCTCACAGGATTTTAAATCTATATTGCCGGATTTCGCATTTTGATTATATTCCTCTATATCCTCTTCCACAAAAGAGCGCAGCTCTTCAATGGAATAATCGTTCTTTTCGCCGTCTCCAACTATAGCTTCCCTCACGGCACCTTTGGCACTGACAGTAATTGTGTCATCCTTTACATCGGCCAAACCACCGCAGCCGCAGAGCATCAGTGTTATCGCCAGAAGAACAGACAGACGGATCTTCCTGTATATTTTCATCAAATCCTCCATCGGATACAGCTTTTATCTGCTGCGGTAGATAATATCTTCTCTTCCGGGACCGTTCGAAACCATCGTGATTGGAAATCCTATCTGTTTCTCTATAAATTCCACGTATTTCCGGCAGTTTTCAGGCAGCTCTTCATAGTTTTTGATTCCACGAATATCCGATTCCCAGCCCGGAAGTACCTTCAGTATCGGTTTTGCCTTCTCAAGCTGCGTAGTGGTCGGGAATTCGGTTGTAATCTTCCCATCGATTTCATAACCCACACAGACAGGAATCTCCTCCAGATATCCCAGTACGTCTAATACTGTAAATGCCACCTGCGTAGTGCCCTGAAGTCTGCATCCGTATTTAGAAGCCACACAGTCATACCATCCCATACGTCTCGGACGTCCGGTGGTAGCTCCATATTCCCCGCCATCCCCGCCGCGGCGTCTCAGTTCATCTGCCTCTTCACCGAATATCTCGGAAACAAATGCCCCTGCACCCACCGCACTTGAGTAAGCTTTGCTTACCGTTACGATTTCTTTAATTTCATATGGAGGTACACCCGCACCGATTGCACCATATGCAGCCAGAGTGGAGGAGGATGTTACCATTGGATAGATTCCATGATCCGTATCCTTCAATGTTCCCAGCTGTCCCTCCAGAAGAATCTGTTTCCCTTCCTTTATTGCATCCCAAAGGAAAAGCGATGTGTCACATACAAATGGCTCCACCATCTTTTTATATTCCATCAGCTCTTTAAATATCTCTTCCGTATCAAGTGCCGGCTTATGATACAGGTGCTCCAGCAGCACATTTTTCACAGTACATACGCTATTTAACTTTTCCTTAAGTGCGGCTTCATCAAACAACTCCTGAACCTGAAATCCGGTTTTCGCATATTTGTCCGAATAGAACGGAGCAATGCCGGATTTCGTCGATCCAAAAGATTTGCCGGCAAGACGCTCTTCTTCATATTGATCAAATAAAATATGATAAGGCATCACCATCTGTGCCCGGTCGGAAACCAAAAGCTTTGGCATTGGCACACCTTTGGATACCACATCCTGTAACTCCTTAAACAAAACAGGAATATTCAACGCAACGCCATTTCCGATAACACTCGTGGTATGATTGTAGAAAACTCCTGACGGCAGGGTATGCAATGCAAACTTACCATAGTTATTTACAATCGTGTGTCCGGCATTCGCACCGCCCTGGAAACGGACGATAATATCAGCCTCTTCAGCCAACATATCCGTAATCTTTCCTTTACCCTCGTCTCCCCAGTTTGCTCCTACAATTGCCTTAATCATATAAAAATCCTCCTATTATCTGTAGACCTCAATACCAGTATACAACAGATTTAAGATAAGTGAAACTTATTATTACTAATAAACTTCACTTATCTTATTAACTGCTATAATAGATTATACATGAATCTCTGCTTTTATTCCCAGCAAGTCCTTATTTTCCTCCAGCAACGGATGAATTACATTTTTGAGAAATGCATCCACCTGTACCGCAGACCGTCCGGTATATCTGGCCGGATCCATGGTTGCTTCCAGGTCCTCTCTTGTTAAGTTGAACATCGGATCGGCTGCGATAAGATCGAGCAGATCATTGTCGCGTCCCTCTTCCTTCACATGCTTTCCCGCAATCATAGACAACTCACGGATACGCTCATGAAGTTCCTGGCGGTCACCGCCGGCCTTTACTGCATCCATCATAATATTCTCTGTCGCCATGAATGGCAGTTCAGACATCAGACGCTTCTCGATAACCTTCGGATAAACTACAAGACCATCCACCACGTTCAGGCAGAGATCCAGAATGCCGTCGACAGCCAGAAAACCTTCCGGAATGCTGAGACGCTTATTTGCAGAATCGTCCAGTGTTCTTTCAAACCACTGGGTTGCGGACGTGATTGCCGGATTCAGCGCATCGACCATCACATAACGGGACAGAGAAGCAATGCGCTCACTGCGCATGGGATTCCTTTTATATGCCATGGCGGAGGAGCCTATCTGACTCTTTTCAAAAGGTTCTTCGACCTCTTTCAGATGTTGGAGCAGCCGGATATCATTGGAAAACTTATGAGCACTGGCCGCTATTCCTGCTAAAACGTTCAGTACTCTCGTATCCACTTTTCTGGAATAGGTCTGCCCGGATACCGCATAGCAGGCCGGAAATCCCATCTTTTCCGCTATCATAGGATCAATCTTATCGATGGTCTCCTGATCCTGGTCAAATAACTCCAGAAAGCTGGCCTGTGTTCCCGTGGTTCCCTTGCTGCCAAGCAGCTTCAAGGTACTTTGGACATATTCGAGATCTTCCAGATCCATGCAGAGTTCCTGCATCCACAAGGTAGCCCGCTTTCCCACTGTAGTGGGCTGTGCCGGCTGAAAATGTGTAAAGCCCAGTGTCGGCTGTGCCTTATATGCCTCGGCAAACTTTGCCAGCTCTGCGATTACGTTCACCAATTTCTTCTTTACCAGCTTTAGGGCTTCATTCATCACAATAATGTCTGTATTGTCACCAACATAACAGCTTGTGGCACCCAGATGGATAATGCCTTTCGCCTTAGGGGCCTGTACCCCATAAGCATAGACATGAGACATTACGTCATGACGCACCTCTTTTTCCCGCGCCCTTGCCACATCATAGTTGATCTCATCCTGGTATTGTTTCAGCTCATCAATCTGTTCCTGGGTAATTGGCAGTCCCAGTTCTTTTTCCGTCTCAGCCAGTGCAATCCACAGTTTTCTCCAGGTTTTGAATTTCATATCCTGTGAAAATACGTACTGCATTTCTTTGCTGGCATAACGTTCGGATAAAGGACTTGTATATCTATCAGTTTGGCTCATCTTTCGTCTCCTTATGCAAGGCCCAAACGTTTAAATACTTCGTTATAAGCCTCTTCTACGTTCCCCATATCCCGGCGGAAACGGTCCTTGTCCAGCTTTTCGTTGGTATCCACGTCCCACAGGCGGCAGGTATCCGGTGAAATCTCATCTGCCAGGATAATGCTTCCATCAGAAAGACGGCCAAACTCGATTTTAAAATCAATCAGCTTCATACCTGCATTCAAAAAATATGCTCTTAAGAATTCATTGATTTTTTTTGTATATCCTTTTATGGTGTCAATCTCTTCCTGAGTAGCAAGACCAAGAGCCAGCGCGTAGTCATCATTAATGAACGGATCACCGAGATCATCATCCTTGTAACTGAACTCCAGTATCGGGCAGAGTAGTTCTCTTCCTTCCTCTACTCCCATCCGCTTGGAAAAGCTTCCCGCTGCCACATTACGCACAATCACTTCCAGCGGAACGATGCTCACTTTCTTAACAGCTGTCTCGCGGTCACTTAGCTCTTCGACCAGATGCGTCGGAATACCTTCCTTTTCCAGTTTTCCAAAGACATAGTTTGACATGCGGTTATTGATGACACCTTTTCCCATAATGGTTCCTTTTTTCTCCCCATTGAAGGCAGTTGCATCATCTTTGTAGTCTACGATAACTATTTCCGGATTCTCGGTTGCAAATACTTTTTTTGCCTTTCCTTCGTAAAGCTGCTCTTTTTTCTCCATGAGTCTGACACCTTTCTTATAGTAAAAGTAGTAAAATGCATCGCTATCATTATATTCTAAGATTTTGTGAAAAGCAAGTCTCAATCCTGCCGGAATTTCCCAAGGAATGACCGCATTCTTGCATTATCTGATGAAAAAACCTGTTCAGGAGTCCCTTCCTCCACAATTACCCCGTTCTCCATAAAAATGATGTGATTTGCCACGTTTTTCGCAAACTCCATCTCATGGGTTACGATTACCATAGTCATGTGTTCTGCTGCCAGTTCTCTGATAACCTTTAAAATCTCGCCGGTCAGTTCCGGGTCTAACGCCGAAGTCGGTTCGTCAAAAAACAGTATTTTAGGGTTCATGGCCAGCGCACGCGCGATGGATACACGCTGCTGCTGACCACCTGACAGCTGATAAGGATAGGCATTGGCTTTATCGGAGAGACCCATCTTGGCAAGCAGCTCCATTGCCTGCTTTTTCGCATCTTCTTTTTTGCGCTTTTGTACCCGTACAGGCGCATCCATGATATTTTTCAGCACGCTGTAGTGGGGGAATAAATTGAAATTCTGGAAGACCAGTCCGTAATACTGCTGCAGTTTTTTAAGATCGGCCGGTTTTGCATAAACCGCATGTCCATCCACGCTTTTCACCGCCTGATCCCCAAGATAGAAAAGCTCCCCGTCATCCATCTCCTCCAGCATTGTGGCACATCTTAGTAATGTGGATTTCCCCGAACCTGAGGGCCCGATAATTGCCGTGACCTGCCCCTCCAGGACTTGAAGGGAGATGTCATGCAAAACCTCCAGTCCGTCAAAGTGCTTTTTTATATGCTTCATTTCAAGATAATTCATCTGTAAATTCCTCCTGCATAGACTATATCTGCTCCAGTACAGTGTCTAGCGATAATAGCTGAGTTTCTTCTCCAGCTTTTCCATGATATATGCCACCAGGAAATTGAATACATAGTAAAATACTCCTGCTGAAACATATGGTATTACACTGGACATACTGGCTGCCAGAGCCTTTGCGTTGGTGAACATCTCCGCCACTGCAATAACAAAAGCAAGAGATGTATCCTTAACTAAGGTAATAACCTCATTTGTAATAGAAGGTAAAATTCTCTTAATCACCTGCGGAAGAATGATGAAAAAAAAGGTCTGTGCCCGGTTGTAGCCCAACAGTTTTGCAGCTTCATACTGCCCCACCGGCATAGATTCTATACCGCTGCGGTAAATTTCCGCAAAATAGGCAGCATAATTCAGTACAAAGGCAATACAGACTGCCATGTATCGGTAACTGGAGCTGATGTTAATCTTAAAGATATAAAACGGTCCAAAATACACCAGCATCAGCTGCAGCATCAGTGGTGTTCCGCGCATGATGGAAATATATCTTTGTGATGGTGCGGATGACAGAATTTCTGGCCATCCTTCCAAATGCGATAACAAGGCCAAGAGGCAGAGAAAACAGCAGTGTTACGCCAAAAATCCAGAAAGAGGTCAGCATTCCTGACCCCAGTTTGGATATTAAAAGTTCAAAATTAATATTCATAAATAATATCTCCTGCAATCGTTACGATTCGAACTTATTTTCCAATGGTCGTAATATCTTTTCCAAACCACTTCTCGGAAATTTTTGCTGCCGTCTGATCCGCTGCAGTTTCTTCCAGTGCTTTCTGGACTTTATCCCGGAGCTCGGTATTATCCTTCCGGAAACCAATTCCGTACTGCTCCGCCGCAATGGGTTCGGCCAGGATTTCAAAATCTTTTCCCGTCTTTTGAATCTGATAGCTGGCTACGACATTATCCATAGCGATGGCATCCACCGCCCCGGATTCCAAATCCATCATAGCAGTCAGATAATCTGCTACAGTCAGTAACTGCCCAAAGGAAGTGCTCAATTCCTGATTATCATTTAATGCGGCTTCTGCGCTTGAGTCCGCCTGGACTTCTACGATCTTGCCTTCCAAATCCTTCGTCGCGCTGATCCCGGAATCCTTCCTTACAACAAATACCTGATCGTTTTCCATATAGGCATCCGTCCACGCATAGGAATCTTCACGTCCATTAATCGTAAATCCGTTCCAGATGCAGTCAATCGTTCCTGATTTTAACTCCATATCCTTGGAATCCCAGGAAATCGGCTGATATTTGATTTCCATTCCAAGACGCTTTGCCACTTCTGCAGCCAGTTCCAGGTCAAAACCTGTAAATTCTCCGTCATCCCCGACAAATCCCATCGGAGGGAAATCCTGATCAAATCCCACCGTGAATGTTCCGTCTTCTGCAGAGCCTTCATCTGTTTCCGAAGCAGATTTACTCTCTGATTCTTTCGATGATGCCTCCGGCTTGCTCTTTCCTGAATTATCTGACTCCTTGCCGCAGCCCACAAAAGCCGTCACCATGGCACAGGCCAGAAATATACTTAAAGCTTTCTTTTTCATATGATAATATCCTCCACGATTTCATCAATTTATCAATGAGTTACTCTACCACGATAAAATGTTAACTCCAGTACCAATACTATCATAATCCGGAAGGCTCTGTCAACAGCTTTACGCACGTCTGCCCCGCAAACAATGCGGGGCAGTGTGTCAGATATCCAGCTTGGAAAAGTCTATGGATAAATCTTCATAGATTCCGGCTTTTACCATATCGGAAAAAGTGTATTCATTAATATCTTTGTGCTCGAAGTTATGAACCATAATTCTATTCTTGTCGAGATCAACAATCCAATATTCCCGAACACCGGCTGAACGGTATATAAACAGCTTAATACTATAGTCCATACGTCTACTGCCGGGTAAGACAACCTCAACCACCCAATCCGGTGCACCCTTGCAACCCCTGCTGTCTATCTTGTCCGGCTTGCAGATGACAGTAATATCAGGCTCTACATAATTTGTGTCATCCTTATTAAGGAATACGGCAAACGGTGAAATAAATATTTTGCAAGGTCCACCCTTTTCTCGAACGTAATTACGAATATCGGCAAATAACTCTCCCGTTATCGCCTGATTCTTGTATATCGCCGGGTTATTATATATCTATACTACCATAAAAATACACGGCTTACAATGCACACACGAAACGGAAATTCAGGCGGAACTAAATGCGCTTTCACCACAACTTGCATTTCTCTCAAAAGCGTGCTATAGTAAAAACCGTTCAAGCTCCGGTATAGGCGACATCGGCTATACTGTTATAGAAGCCAAACATAACAAAATAATCGTGTGTTCGTGACCTTCCACACGTAAAACAAAACTAAAGGAGAATTCATATGCAAAGCAAAAAGGTATTATTTATCTCACAGGCTGCCATGATTGCAGCAATCTATGTAGTTCTTACTGTAGCATTTGCCCCCATCAGTTATGGAACCATGCAGGTCCGAATATCAGAGGCTCTTACGGTACTGCCCCTGTTTACGCCGGCTGCCGTACCCGGACTTTTTGTCGGATGTATGATTGCCAATATGATAGGTGGTAGTATCTTGCCGGACATTATTTTCGGAAGCCTTACTACCCTGGCTGCTGCGGCTATATCCTACAAATTAAGGAAACACCAGTATCTGGTTCCTCTTCCACCAATAATTCTTAATACACTGGTCGTCCCGTTCATACTCTATTATGGATATCAGGTGAAGCTTCCTATTCCCCTAATTATGCTTGGTGTTGGTTTTGGAGAGGTTATATCCTGTGGAATCCTGGGAATTATTCTGATAAAAGTCCTGAGCAGATATGCCGGACGAATTTTCAGTCTTAACCGTAAAATGCATTAAAAAACATAAGCCCGGAAATCCATATAACACCTACGGATTTTCGGGCTAAAAAAGCGCGAGACGGGATTCGAACCCGCGACCCCAACCTTGGCAAGGTTGTACTCCACCCCTGAGCCACTCGCGCATAAGAGCGGGTGATGGGAATCGAACCCACGTATCCAGCTTGGAAGG
>CAMKHH010000043.1 GCA_946412445.1 uncultured Eubacterium sp. | reverse complement strand
ATCCGGAGGGCGAGGAGGAGCTGGAGAATGTAAGCGATGCCATAACTCCGGAAGTGGAGGCGTACCATCCGCCGGAATTTGAGGGAGTACTTCTGCAGGATTTTGTTATCAGATATGACGGGGCATACTATCGGCTGCCTGCTCCGGTATCCGCCTTTTTGGATAACGGCTGGGAATTGGACAAAGATGGGTCTGATGAAGCGGTCAAGTCCGGAAAATATGGGTATGCAACGCTTTTAAAGAATAAACAGAAGATATATGCCGTAGTATATAACTATGGTACGGATGCTACAACCATCAGGAATTGTTTTGTGACAACTTTGTATGGGGATCTGGATACTACAAAGATCCAGATTACGGTTGCAGGTGGCATCACACTTGGGATGGGTGAAGAAGAGTTTCTTCAAAAGGCGGCAGAACAGCCCTATGAAAAAACGGAGGATGTGGATAATGGATACGATATCTACACATTCTATGTAAGCGAGGGAAAACTCGATTACACACAGATTACAGTTGATCAGGTACTGCATATTGTCCGGCAGATTAAAGTTGTCCATAACAAGGAAGCAGTACAATAAAGAAGGAAGTGATACTATGGAAAAAATTTATGATGTAATCATCATCGGATCAGGTCCGGCCGGATTAAGTGCTGCGATTTATGCACAGCGGGCCAAACTCTCTACAATCATAATTGAAGCGAATTATATCAGCGGAGGCCAGGTAGTTAATACTTACGAGGTGGACAATTATCCCGGGCTTCCAGGTATCAGTGGTATGGATTTAAGTACTACGCTCAGAGATCATGCTGAAAAGATGGGAAGTGAGTTCGTACGGGATCAGGTGTTAAAGCTGGAGCTGAATGGTAAGGTTAAAAAGGTTGTAACGAAAAATGAAGAATATAAATCCCGGACAATATTGCTGGCTACCGGAGCAAAACACAGGCAGCTTGGTGTGCCGGGTGAACAGAAACTGGCAGGAAGCGGTGTGTCCTATTGTGCGACCTGTGACGGTGCATTTTTTAAAGATAAGATTGTCGCAGTAATTGGAGGCGGTGATGTGGCATTAGAGGATGCTATTTTCCTGGTCAGAATATGCAAGAAGGTATATCTGATCCATAGAAGAGATGAATTTCGTGCTGCGAAGATCATTCAGGACAATCTGTTTGCCCAGGAAAACGTGGAAGTGCTTTGGAACAGTGTTGTAACCGAAATTCGGGGAGATTTTCAAGTGAAAAGCCTGACTGTCCAGGATGTAAAGTCCAAAGAAGAGAAGGAACTGCAAGCAGATGGATGCTTTATTGCTGTGGGGATTATCCCAAATAGTGAGCTGGCACAGGGGCAGCTGGAACTGGATGCGGGAGGTTATGTCGTAGCCGGAGAGGATGGGGAATCAAGTATTCCGGGTGTCTTTGCGGCGGGGGATGTGAGGACGAAACTGCTGCGCCAGATTATAACAGCTGCGTCAGATGGAGCGAATTGCATTACATCCATACAAAATTATCTTATCACCATATAGATAAGTTATCTGAATTGTTTTTAATTGTTTGCAATTAGACATAGTGCACAATATTTGGAGGAAGCTGTCGAAAAACAGGCTTCCTCCAAATATTGCAAGCATATAGTTATCCACATTATAAAAGTCGGGAAAGTAGCTGAAAATCGAGTTATACACTAAGTTATCCACATTATGCACCGGAAATGTTGATAACTTAGTGATTTACATAAGAATTTTAAAGAACGAGTGTTTTGTAGAGAACTTATAAATCGTAGGAAATTTAAAAAAACCCGGTGAAAACACTTGACTTTTGAGTAGTCAAAATATAGAATCTTCTGCTAAAAAATAACCGACAATAGTCAGACAAAATAAACAATTATAGAATTACTATCCTACTGCTTCATTCTTTTAATTACTTTCAGTCTGGTAAACTCTTCACGTTCCTTTTCTTCCAGAGCATCTGAAATATCTTTGCTCAATGCAACATAGTGAGGAATTGTAATATTCTTCAATGCATTGGCACGCTTTTGTGTCTTCTTGATAGCAACAGCCAGCCGATAGGCAGAATTTTCTATCATAGACAGGCGGATGGTAAGGTCCTTGACCTTCTGAAATGCCATACGGGCCTTATCCAGGGATTCCCTGGTGGTATAGAAAGCATACGTGGGACTTTGTCTTGAAGGCTCGAATTCGACCAGGGGAATTTCCACCCCCATGATACTGCGGGTCTTTATACGGATTGAATCCTCGACAGGAACCGTATATGAGATGGACTGTAGATAGTTGATCCCGCTTTCTATATTCGCAATCTGAAGGGCTGCATATGCCTCACTGAAGGTTCTGTCAATCTGAGACTGGATTTCCTTTGCCTGATCAATCAGGTCCATCATTTCCCGAATCAGGATATTACGTTTCTTATCCATCAAATCATAACCCATGCGGGCAAGCGATAAAGAATTCTTTGCCAGTATCAGATTCCCTTTTGTGGGAAATGTATTCGGATCCATGTAATTCCTCCCTTCCTGATTATAGCTTATCCGCTTCAGCTTTTGCCTGAGCGGTCAGGTCAACTTCCGTAGGCTGATAATACTGCTCCAGAATCTTAGTATCAATACGGTCAAGCTCATCCTTTGGCAGGATACCCAGCAGATGCCATCCGATATTCAGGGTCTGTTCGATAGTCCTGTTTTCGTCTGTTCCCTGCCCTATAAACTCATGTTCAAAGGCATTTCCGAAGATCAGATACTGCTTATCCAGAGGAGAAAGCTCGTCTTCACCAATAACAGAAGCAAGAGCTCTGGCATCTCCCACCTTTGCATAACAGGAAAACAACTGATTTGCAACATCCTGATGGTCGGCTCTGGTGTAACCGTCTCCGATACCGTCCTTCATCAGTCGTGATAAAGACGGCAGTACATTAATCGGGGGATAGACAGACTGTCCGTGAAGCCCGCGGTCAAGTACAATCTGGCCTTCGGTTATATATCCGGTAAGGTCGGGAATCGGATGCGTGATATCGTCATTGGGCATAGTCAAAATCGGTATCTGCGTAACGGAGCCTTTGCCATTTTTTACAATGCCGGCACGTTCATACAGCGTTGCTAACTCGGAGTAAAGATATCCCGGGTAACCCTTACGGGACGGGATTTCACCCTTAGAGGAGGACACTTCACGCATGGCCTCGCAATAGGAAGTAATATCGGTCAGTATAACCAGAATGTGCATTCCTTTTTCAAAGGCAAGATATTCCGCAGCAGTAAGTGCCAGCTTTGGCGTGATAAGACGTTCCACCACAGGATCATTTGCAAGATTCAGGAACATGACCACATGTTCAGATACACCGCTTTCCTCAAAGGTACGGCGGAAAAATTCGGCCACATCATATTTGACACCCATAGCAGCAAACACAATTGCAAATTTCTCATCCGTATCATCCCCTAAAGAGGCCTGCTGTACAATCTGAGCGGCCAGATTATCATGGGGTAAGCCGTTTCCTGAAAAAATCGGAAGCTTCTGTCCACGAATCAGAGTGGTCAGTCCGTCAATGGCGGAAATACCTGTGCGGATATAGTTCCTCGGGTACTTACGGGTAACAGGATTCAAAGGGAGACCATTGATGTCTGCCCTGTAATCTGAAGTAATGGGACCCAGTCCGTCAATTGGTTTTCCGATACCATCAAAGGTTCTGCCCAAGATGTCTTCGGACAGGGCAATTTCCATAGGATGTCCCGTCAGGCGGGTATGGGTATTCTTCAAGGACATATTCTCTGTTCCTTCGAAAACCTGAATAACTGCCTTATCCTCATAGACGGCCTCTATACGGCCCAGCTTTTTCTGATTGCCTTCTACGGTAAATTCTACAATTTCCTGAAAAAAGGCATCTTTTACACCTTCCAGGACCACGAGGGGTCCATTGATTTCACTTAATCCAAGATATTCAATTGCCATAAAGCTTATCCCCTCCTTATCCATTCCTCTTTAATACGTTGTCATAGAATTCATCAATTGCTTTTCGATAATCGTCAAACATCTCCAATTTATCGTTGGGCACATCATATTTGATAGCAATTACCTTTTCAAATATATTGTCTTCTTTCAGTACCGACATTGGCATACCCATAGTAACCAGCACCTTTGACTTTTTATATAAATAAAGGATAGTTTCCATCATCTTAAATTGTTTACTCATTGGTACGCTGGTATCTTCTTTATGAAAGGCATTCTGCTGCAGAAATCCTAAGCGGATAACCCTGGAAATCTCAAGAATCAGCTTCTGATCGTCAGGAAGTACATCACTTCCGATCAGCTTTACAATCTCCATCAGAGAACTTTCACTGTTCAGGAGACCCATCAGCTGGTTTCGCATGTCTATAAAGTTTTTGTTTACATGATCCTTATACCAGGGTGCCAGATCTCCAAGATACTCGGAATAACTGGTCAACCAGTGAATGGCAGGAAAATGCCGTGCATAGGCCAGAGATTTATCCAGTCCCCAGAAACAACGCACAAAACGTTTGGTATTCATCGTTACAGGCTCGGAAAAGTCTCCGCCTTGCGGCGATACGGCTCCGATGATCGAAACGCTGCCCTCGGAACCATTCAGATTCTGCATCATACCGGCACGCTCATAAAAAGCGGACAGACGTGATGCCAGGTAAGCCGGAAATCCTTCCTCAGCGGGCATTTCCTCCAGACGTCCGGATAACTCACGGAGTGCTTCAGCCCAGCGGGAGGTTGAATCAGCCATGATTGCCACATCATATCCCATATCCCTGTAGTATTCCGCAAGTGTAAGTCCTGTATAGATGGAAGCCTCACGAGCCGCCACCGGCATGTTGGAAGTATTGGCAATCAGTGCAGTACGATCCATCAAAGGGTTGCCTGTCTTGGGGTCTACAAGTTCTGAAAACTCTTCCAGAACCTGAGTCATTTCATTGCCCCGCTCACCACATCCGATATAGATGATGATGTCCGCATTGGACCATTTGGCAATCTGGTGCTGCGTCATCGTTTTACCGGTTCCAAATCCACCGGGAACAGCGGCCGTTCCCCCCTTGGCGATGGGGAACATCGTATCCAGAATACGCTGTCCTGTAATCAGCGGTTCTGAAGCGGGATAACGTTTCAGTGTAGGGCGCGGCACGCGAATCGGCCACTTCTGAGATAAGGTAAGTTCCTTTTCTGAACCATCATCCAGCTTTAACTTCAAGATCGTATCCTGGATGGTATATCTGCCATCTGCAGCCACCCAGGTCACTGTTCCATGCATATTCGGCGGCACCATGGATTTGTGTACGATGGTTTTTGTTTCCTGTGTTTTTGCAATAACCATCCCGCCCAGAAGTTCCTGACCTTCTTTGACAGTCATCTGTACATCCCATAATTTTTCCGTATCCAGGGAGTCCACATGGACACCGCGGGTGATATACTTGCCGGATGCCTTTGCAATTTCACTTAAAGGCCGTTCAATACCGTCAAAAATATTATTCAGGACACCGGGTCCCAGAGTTACTGATATGGCATCATCTGTCGCAGTTACGATACCTCCCGGTTTTAATCCGGTGGTTTCTTCAAATACCTGAATTGTAGTGGTATCTCTTGTCAGTCCGATAACCTCTCCCACGAGGTTCTCATCACCTACATATACCATCTCAGACATTTTAAAGCCTGTATTTCCTTTCAGGTAGATAACAGGACCGTTGATACCATGGATAATTCCTGTTTTATTCATGTGCAGCACCTCCATGGAAAATAAATGCTTCCTTTTCCTCATTCAATAAAGTGAGAAAAGAATTATCAATTAATATATGCTTTTCCGGAATGACTGCACGGATACCACCCTTAAAGTCCTCTTTGGAAATGGTCAGAGAGGCTTTACTGCTGTGCTCCAGCTGCTCTTTTAAATGTGCATCTGAGGGGTTGATATAGATCTCCATGGAATCTCCCCTTGCAAAGGCCAGGGTTTCCGTAATTTTACGCTCTAAATAGGCCTCGTATTCGGGTGTTTTCATAAAGGAACGAATTTTCTCGTCCACCTCTGCAAACAATTTATTTTTCAGTTCCATATTTTTCTTTGTAAGAGAGCGTTTGATATGAAGCTGCTCTGTAGAAAGCTTTTTATTCAGGTTTCTTTTCAGCTTCTCTTTTTCAGCCTTAAGTTCAGCCGCAGCCTGACGTTCTGCCGTCTCTTTGTGTTCAGCAAAGATTTTTTCCAGAGCTGCTTCATGTTCTTCAATCATGGCTCTGGCCTCGGCCTGGGCAGAATCTATGGAACTATTATAGAAATTTTGTAATTTTTCTTCAATTGTCAAATCTCTCACCTGCCTTATAGTTTCAGTCCAATTGCTTCATTTACATAGGAAGTGATAAAATCGGGTTTACGTCCGGTACCATGACGGTCCGGAATCTCGATGATCAGCGGAAGCTTGTGGTTCAATTTTACATCATCAATAATGTCCGGAAATGTCTTTCCAAACTTTTCGGTCAGTAGGATAATGCCAATTTCTTTGTCAGCCAGAGTAGTTTCCAGGGCCTTCCGCAATTCTTCCCGTCCGTGTACCACGACGCCCTCAACACCGGCTAAACGCATGCCGGTCTGGGTATCGATATTGTCACTGATTAAATACATTTTCATAATTGTACCAGCCTTCCTTGCACTGTGAAAGCTTAAAGCTTACCAAGTATCATGAAGGAGATGATCAGACCATATAAGGCAATACCTTCGGCCATAGCTACGAAAATCATGGATTTACCAAACAGGGAGCCGTCTTCACTGATGGCACCCAGAGCAGCGCTTGCGGAGCTGGCAACGGCGATGCCGGAGCCAATGCCGGATAATCCGGTAACAAGGGCAGCGCCCAGATAGCCAAGTCCGGTAGCCAGTCCGGCTCCGTCGGCAGCGGCATGTACGCTTACAGTACCGGCCATATTTACAATCGTACCTACAACCAGCACCCCAAAGAAGGCCAATGCATTAATAGAAATTGTCCTCCTATACCTTGCTTTGTTTCTTTCCCCAAGGAAGAAAACTGCCGTAGGAATAACGATAGTCAACACAAGTGCTAAAGCGGTAATAAATTGAATTATAGATGTCATAATAGTAAACCTCCGTTTTTTTATTTAATTTATTCAGACCGTGATGTTCATCAGCTTTTCTTCAAAAATGCCTTGAATTCGCGGCCATTACCTTTATAAAATCGACTGAACATCTCATAGTATTCCAGACGAAGTACCTGGATGCCGACAATCAGTCCTTCCATAGCGCAGACAAAGACATTACCCAGGATTATGATAATCCAGTTAGGTGCTCCTCCCTGCTCGGCACCTGCCAGCATCAGTACAACCTCCATCATGGCTGCATGGCTGACTGCAAAAGCACCCATACGCACAAAGGAGAGGGTATTTGACATGTAGCTTAAAGCAACCTCGAAGAGCTCAAAAAAGCTTTGTACAAAGAACATCCCCTTACCGCCTTCAATTGCCGGTCTGCGTCCTTTTACAAGTCTGGTCAGGGGCTCTTTCAGCATGATCAGAATTAAAGGAACCACAAACATCACCACCAGAACTGCCGTTGCGGGAAGTGTGTGACCTGACATATACAGGAATAACACAGCTGTCAGTGCTCCGTAAAATACCAGACCGCTGATTGCATTTTGATCAAAATAAGTACCTTCCACATCCCGTGCTTTTACCGCGTTAATTATATGCATAATCATGGTCATAAGGATCAGGAACATACCAAATGCGATGGCAACCACGAAAACCGTGTTCATGGTACCGATAAAGGGAAGTGTAATCATATCCGTCTTAGGCTTCAGCCAAAATGCAGGAATTACATCTTCAAATCCAAAAAAACTTCCATACATAAACCCAAAGAAAGTCGAAAAGACACCTGCCATACTCATGATGGCTGCCAGAGTGATCTTCTTATATTTATATAGAAGCGCTCCTCCGACTGCCAGACACAACCCCTGCCCTACATCACCAAACATGCTTCCGAAGATGAACGTATATGTGAGAGCGACAAAAACAGTAGGATCCATTTCATGATAACCCGGCAGACCATACATTCGGATAAACATCTCAAATGGTTTAAATATCCTGGGGTTTTTCAGCTTGGTGGGTGGCTGCATTACAATATTATTA
>CAMKHH010000042.1 GCA_946412445.1 uncultured Eubacterium sp. | reverse complement strand
AAAATAAGAAAGTTGAAGAGGTAATGGAGAACACAGAAAAAGACTTAACAGAAGAAATCTGCAAGGAAGCAGATACGGCTGAGGCGGAAGCGGCCATTGAAAGTGATAAGGATGGAGCTTCAGGTTCTCGGAGTACTGAAAAAGAAGCAGATGTGAAAGAAGAGGGTACAGCGGAGGACGCGGAATCCGAAAAGGAAGTCAGGGAAAAGAAGTTTTTCAAAAAGAAAAAAGATAAAAAAGATGAAAAAATTGAAGAGCTGACCGATCGTCTGCAGCGTCAGATGGCAGAGTTTGATAACTTCCGAAAGCGTACGGAGAAAGAAAAATCAGGAATGTACGCAATTGGCGCAAAGGATGTTGTGGAGCAGATACTTCCAATTATAGATAACTTTGAAAGAGGGCTTGCGGTAGCGCCTGATCTGAAAGATCCGTTCGCAGATGGCATGAATATGATTTATAAGCAGCTTCTCGGAACCCTGGAGGATTTGGGAGTGACAGAAATTGAAGCTGTCGGAAAGGAATTTGATCCAAATTTACACAATGCGGTGATGCATGTGGAAGATGAAGATGCAGGTGAGAATATCATCGTGGAAGAATTCCAGAAGGGCTATCTGTATAAGGATGCAGTGGTCCGCCACAGCATGGTAAAAGTAGCAAACTAACTTATATCTGTAACATATATATAAACAGGAGGAATTAATCATGAGTAAGATAATAGGAATTGACTTGGGAACGACAAACAGCTGTGTTGCTGTTATGGAGGGTGGAAAACCTACCGTCATTGCTAATGCAGAAGGAGCAAGAACAACGCCGTCTGTTGTAGCATTTACAAAAACAGGCGAAAGACTTGTAGGTGAGCCTGCAAAACGTCAGGCAGTTACAAATGCCGACAAAACAATTTCTTCTATCAAAAGACATATGGGTACTGACTACCGTGAAACAATTGATGGAAAACAATATTCTCCACAGGAGATTTCTGCGATGATTCTTCAGAAGATGAAATCTGATGCAGAGAACTATCTGGGAGAAAAAGTGACAGAAGCGGTTATCACTGTACCGGCTTATTTCAATGACGCACAGCGTCAGGCAACAAAAGATGCCGGAAAAATTGCCGGTCTGGATGTAAAGCGTATTATCAACGAGCCAACGGCTGCTGCGCTGGCATATGGTCTTGATAATGAAAAAGAACAGAAAATCATGGTATACGATCTGGGCGGCGGTACCTTTGATGTATCTATCATCGAAATTGGTGATGGTGTAATAGAGGTACTTTCAACTGCCGGCGATAATAAACTGGGCGGAGATGATTTCGATCAGAAAATCGCTGATTACATGCTTGCCGAGTTTAAAAAGAACGAGGGCGTTGATCTGTCCGGTGACAAGATGGCTATGCAGCGTATTAAGGAAGCGGCAGAAAAGGCCAAGAAGGAACTTTCCAGTGCTACTACAACCAATATTAATCTGCCATTTATCACAGCTACAGCAGAGGGACCGAAACATTTTGATATGAATCTGACCAAAGCTAAATTTGACGAGCTGACACATGGGCTGGTTGAACGAACAGCAGAACCTGTTACCAGAGCCTTGTCAGATGCCGGTATTAATTCATCAGAGCTCGGAAAAGTGCTGCTGGTTGGTGGATCTACACGTATCCCGGCAGTGCAGGATAAAGTAAAACAATTGACAGGACATGAACCGAGTAAGAGCCTGAATCCGGATGAATGTGTGGCACTTGGTGCTTCCGTACAGGGTGGTAAGCTTGCAGGCGATGCAGGTGCAGGCGATATTCTATTGTTGGATGTAACACCATTGTCACTGTCCATAGAGACGATGGGCGGCGTTGCTACCCGTTTGATTGAGCGTAATACTACGATTCCTACCAAGAAGAGCCAGGTATTCTCAACGGCAGCCGATAATCAGACAGCAGTTGATATCAATGTGGTACAGGGTGAGCGTCAGTTTGCGAAAGATAACAAGTCACTTGGACAGTTCCGTCTGGATGGTATTCCGCCAGCAAGACGAGGCATGCCTCAGATCGAAGTTACCTTTGATATTGATGCCAATGGTATCGTGAATGTGTCTGCAAAAGATCTGGGAACCGGAAAAGAGCAGCACATCACCATTACTGCAGGCTCCAATATGTCGGATTCAGATATCGACAAGGCCGTGAAAGAAGCAGCTGAGTTTGAAGCGCAGGATAAAGCGAAAAAGGAAGCTATCGACACGAGAAACGATGCAGATTCCACTGTATTCCAGATTGAAAAAGCGTTGGAAGAAGTTGGGGATAAGGTACCGGAGAACGACAAGACTGCAGTTCAGGCTGAGTTGACAGCCCTGAAGGAACTGCTTGCTAACACTCCGGCAGATGATATGAGTGCATCTCAGGTCGCTGACATTAAAGCTGCTCAGGAAAAATTGATGCAGAGTGCACAGCCGATTTTTACAAAGATGTATGAGAACATGCAGCAGGCACAGGGCACAGGAGGTCCGGAGTCAGGTCCCCAGGATCAGGGAAGCAACGGTGACGATGACGTGGTTGATGCTGACTACAAAGAAGTTTAAACAGAGCAGCAGCGTACAGGTATAAAGAAAATGGCAGAGCGCAGATTTTATCTGCGCTGTACTGCTGTAAAAGGGTGATAACATATGGCAGATAAAAGAGATTATTATGAAGTCCTCGGAGTCGATAAGGGGGCGGATGATGCGACACTGAAGCAGGCTTACCGCAAGCTGGCAAAGAAGTATCATCCGGATATGAATCCCGGCGATAAAGAGGCGGAGGCTAAATTCAAAGAGGCGACGGAGGCCTATGGTGTCTTAAGCGATCCTGATAAGCGGCGTCAGTATGACCAGTTCGGGCATGCTGCATTTGAAAACGGCGGAGGCGGAGCGGGCGGCTTCGGCGGCTTTGACTTCGGTGGTGACATGGGAGATATCTTCGGAGATATCTTTGGCGATTTGTTTGGCGGCGGGCGTTCCAGAAGGGCGAATAACGGGCCTATGAAGGGTGCAAATCTGCGTGCTGTGATTCATATCACATTTGAAGAGGCGGTATTTGGCTGTGACAAGGAAATCGAACTGACACTGAAAGATACCTGCACAACTTGTCATGGGACAGGTGCAAAGCAAGGTACTTCACCTGAAACATGCAGCAAGTGTAATGGAAGCGGACAGGTCACATATACGCAACAGTCTATGTTTGGCATGGTTCGTAATGTACAGACATGTCCAGAATGCGGCGGCAGCGGCAAGGTTATAAAAGAGAAGTGTGCTGACTGTCATGGAAGTGGATTTATTGCAAACCGCAAGAAAATACAGGTAACAGTTCCGGCAGGTATTGACAATGGCCAAAGCATACGTATCCGCGATAAGGGGGAACCGGGAAGAAATGGCGGCCCAAGAGGGGATCTGTTAGTGGAAGTGCAGGTAGCCCGTCATCCGATTTTCCAGAGACAGGATATGAATATCTTCTCTACTGCGCCAATTACATTTGCACAGGCAGCCTTAGGCGGCGATGTAAGAATTAATACGGTGGATGGGGATGTAGTTTATACTGTAAAACCTGGAACACAGACGGATACGAAAATTCGTCTGAAAGGAAAAGGAGTTCCTTCTCTGCGCAATAAGAGTGTCCGCGGCGACCAGTATGTAACACTGGTAGTCCAGACTCCGACCAAATTGAACGAAGAGGCCAAAGAAGCCCTTCGGAAATTTGATGAAGCCTGCGGCAATCGTACGACAGGTTCGGAAAAAAAGAAAAAAGGGTTTATGGATAAAGTGAAGGAAGCATTTGAAGATTAAATGTTACTGTTCATACGGAGTGAACAGTAACGATTAAATGATACGGAGGATTGGTTTGTGAAAACTTGTGTTTTCCTGCCGATCCTTCTTTTGGTGACTGAACTCCAGCTTGAAATATGATATGAAATCGTGTATTATAAATCCTACGTAGTGGTATAGAGGAGAGAGACAACATGAAGTGGAATAAATATACATTGAAGACCAAAAGTGATATGGAGGATATCGTAATTTCTTCACTGGCGGATATCGGAATCCAAGGTGTGGAGATTGAAGATAAACAGCCTCTTACCAAAGAGGATAAAGAACGGATGTTTGTGGATATCCTGCCGGATATGCCGGAGGATGACGGGATTGCCTATCTGAACTTTTATCTGGAACCGGAAGAGGACAACGAAAGTATCCTGCAAGATGTAAAAAAAGAACTGGAGTGTCTTAGAGAGTTTCTGGATATAGGGGAAGGAACGATTACAAAATCAGAGACCGAGGATAAAGACTGGATTAATAACTGGAAAGAATACTTTCATCAGTTCTATGTAGATGATATTTTAATTATTCCATCCTGGGAGGAGGTAAAGCCGGAAGACGAAGGAAAGATGATTATTCATATTGATCCGGGGACTGCTTTTGGCACGGGCATGCATGAGACTACCCAGCTGTGCATCCGTCAGTTGAAAAAACATGTTACCTCTAAGGCCAGACTTCTGGATGTAGGTACAGGAAGCGGAATTTTATCCATCATCGCATTAAAACTGGGAGCTGCATATGCCGTGGGAACCGATCTGGATCCCTGCGCAATACCTGCGGTTGAAGAGAATAAAGAAGTGAATGGGATATCTGCCGAAACATTTGATATGATAATTGGAAACATCATGGATGATAAAGTGGTACAGGCACAGGTGGGTCACGAGAAATATGACATTGTAACGGCGAATATTCTGGCAGACGTTCTGGTTCCGCTGACACCTGTGGTTGTCCATTATATGAAACCGGGAGCGGTATATATTACTTCGGGTATTCTGGATGTGAAAGAAGAAGAAGTAAAGAGAGCGGTTGAGGCTGCCGGGCTTACCGTAATTGAGATAACTCATCAGGGCGAATGGGTATCCATAACTGCACAGAAGAGGTGAGGGAATGCATCGTTTTTTTGTGAACCAGAACCAGATCGAAGATACATGGATTCATATCCAGGGCAGTGATGTGAATCATATCAGGATTGTACTGCGCATGAAGCCGGGAGAAGAAATCCTTGTCAGCGATGGGAATAAGATGGAATATACATGCTGTATAGAAGCACTGGACAAGGAGGAGGTTCTGGCAAAAATCGTGTATGCACAGGAGAATGGATTAGAATTACCATCCAGGATTTACCTGTTTCAGGGACTGCCCAAAGGCGATAAGATGGAATTCATCATTCAAAAGGCGGTTGAACTGGGAGCATATGAGATCATTCCTGTAAATACAAAGCGTTGTGTTGTAAAACTGGATTCCAGGAAGGAAGTCAGCAAATTAAAGCGTTGGCAGGCCATATCAGAAAGTGCGGCCAAGCAGTCAAAACGCCTGGTGGTACCTCAGGTTACAGGAGTAAAAAGTTTTGAGGAGGCTGTAAAATTTGCCGGTCAGCTGGATATACGTCTGATTCCTTATGAACTTGCGAAAGGCATGGATGAGACGAGGGAAGTCCTGGAAGGAATTCGGCCGGGACAATCCATTGGAGTTTTCATTGGTCCGGAGGGGGGCTTTGAGGACAAAGAGATAGATATGGCTGTAAATAATGGCATTCTTCCTGTTACACTTGGAAAAAGGATACTTCGCACGGAGACTGCCGGGATGACATTGTTAGCAATACTGATGTATCTGTTGGAAAAGCAGTAATTATCTTATAGATGAAGAAGAAGATATAGAGGAAAGCATATAAAATGGAAGCATATCTGGATAATGCAGCGACTACCTGCTGTTATGAAGAGGTAAAGGACCTTATGGTCCGGACAATGATGGTGGATTATGGAAATCCATCCGCCATGCATATGAAGGGCGTAGAGGCGGAGCGATATTGCAAAGATGCAGCTGGGACACTGGCGAAATTGATGAAGGTTCAGGAAAGTGAGATATATTTTACTTCGGGTGGAACAGAATCCAATAATTGGGCACTTTTAGGAACGGCATTAGCAAACCGCAGACAGGGAAACCATATTATTACCACAGCCATTGAACATTCAGCAGTCTCGGCTCCGCTTGCATTTCTGGAAGAGCAGGGCTGCAAGGTTACAAAACTGGGCGTGGATGGAGAAGGCCGGATATCTATGGAAGAATTGGAAAAGGCCATTACCGATGATACGATTCTGGTTTCTGTGATGTATGTGAATAATGAAATTGGGTCTGTACAGGACATAGCGGCGATAGGAGAGCTTATTAAACGTAAAAACCGCAACACCAGTTTTCATGTAGATGCAACACAGGCCTTCGGAAAATACAGAATATTGCCCCGTAAAATGGGCATTGATCTGATGTCAGCAAGTGCGCATAAATTTCATGGGCCAAAGGGTGCAGGCTTTCTTTATATCGGAGAAAAGACGAAGGTGCATCCTATGATTATGGGAGGCGGACAGCAGCGCGGCATGCGTTCCGGTACGGATAATGTCCCCGGAGTGGCGGGGCTTTCTAAAGCAGCGGAAATCATATACAGCAATTTGGAACAGAATCGGACGCATTTGTTTGATTTAAAACAACATTTGACCGAAGAACTTAAGAAGCTTCCGGATGTCGTGATCCATGGGATGCCGGTGGAGGAAGGAGCGCCGCATATTGTCAATGCTTCCTTTCTGGGAGTAAGAAGTGAGGTGCTGCTGCATACGCTTGAGGAGCAGCAGATTTATGTATCGGCTGGCAGTGCCTGCTCCAGCCACAGACGGGCAGGAAGTGCCACACTGACGGCCATTGGCTGTAATCAGGCGGAGAGGGAGTCAGCGTTAAGATTCAGCTTCAGTGAACGAACTGCCCTGGAAGAAGTAAATTATACGTTGGAGGTACTTAAGGAAGTACTCCCGGCCTTAAGAAGATATACCAGGCACTGATGAGAGGAGAAGCAGATGTTTAAAGCATTTTTAATAAAGTATGCGGAGATAGGGATAAAAGGAAAGAACAGATACCTGTTTGAGGAAGCTTTGGTAAATCAGATCAGATATGGCCTTGAAAAAGTGGAAGGTACTTTTCGTGTTATCCGGGAGCAGGGAAGAATTTATGTGTTTACAGAGGGATATTTTGATTACGAGGAAACCGTACAGGCGCTTAAGTGTGTGTTTGGAATTTCAGGAATCTGTCCGGTTGTAGTGGTGGAAGATACAGGGTTTGAAGATCTTGCGAATCAAGTAATTGCGTATGTGAAACATATGTATCTGGAGTTTAATAAGACTTTTAAGGTACAGGCACGCAGAGCGAAGAAAACCTATCCCATGAACTCGATGGAATTGAACTGTGAACTGGGCGGCAGAATCCTGGATGAGTGCCCGGGGATGAAGGTGGATGTCCATCAGCCGGAGATTCATCTGACTGTGGAAGTACGTCAGAAGATATATATATATTCTGAGACGATTCCGGGCCCCGGTGGGATGCCTGTTGGAACCAATGGGTCCGCCATGCTGCTTTTGTCAGGAGGGATAGACTCTCCGGTAGCCGGCTATATGATTGCAAAGCGTGGGGTAAAACTGGAGGCGGTTTATTTTCATGCACCGCCGTATACGAGTGAACGTGCCAGGCAGAAAGTGGTGGACCTGGCGAGACTGGTGGCACATTACAGTGGCCCCATACGTCTGCACGTTGTGAATTTTACAGATATTCAGCTGTATATATATGAAAAGTGTCCCCATGATGAGCTTACGATTATCATGCGGCGTTATATGATGAAAATTGCAGAGCAATTTGCCGGTGAAGACAGGGCATCAGCACTGATAACAGGTGAAAGTATCGGACAAGTTGCAAGTCAGACCATGCAGAGCCTTGCCTGCACCAACGAAGTATGTAAGATGCCGGTATTCCGCCCGCTGATTGGATTCGATAAACAGGAAATCGTGGACATAGCGTTGAAAATCAATACGTATGAGACTTCCATATTACCTTACGAGGACTGCTGTACCATCTTTGTGGCAAAGCATCCGGTTACCAAACCCAATCTGAATATTATCAAACGTTCAGAGCAGAATCTGCAGGAGAAAATTGATGAGATGATACAGACAGCAATTGATACAGCGGAGACGATAGAGGTAGTGTATTAAAAAGGTTTCGATTCAGACACAGTGCAATTTCCCTGGAGGTTTTTTGCTTTATAGGACGAACTTTTCTATAAAGCAAAAAAACAGCTGCACATGCTGCAGC
>CAMKHH010000041.1 GCA_946412445.1 uncultured Eubacterium sp. | reverse complement strand
AATCTGATGAAGCAGGCGCAGAAAATGCAGAAGCAGATGGAAGAGAACCAGAAAAACCTGGAGGAAAAAGCGTTTACTGCATCTGCCGGCGGCGGTGCGGTTGAAGTTACAATTTCAGGAAAAAAAGAGATTACAAAGGTGAAGCTGGCTGAAGAGGTAGTGGACCCGGACGATATTGAAATGCTGGAGGACCTCATTATGGCGGCCTGCAATGAAGCACTGCGCCAGGTGGAGGAGGAATCCGCCACTATGATGTCCAAGATGACAGGAGGTCTCGGCGGCATGGGCGGAGGCTTACCCTTCTGATGGATTATTATAGCAGTCATATTAACCGATTGATTGAGCAGTTCTCACGGCTTCCGGGAATCGGAACCAAGTCGGCTCAGCGTCTGGCGTTTCACGTCATTCATATGCCGAAAGACCAGGTAAAGCAGCTGACGGAAGCAATCCAGGGAGCCAGGGAGAATGTGCAGTATTGCAAGGAATGCTGTACGCTCACAGATCAGGAAACCTGCCCGATCTGCAGTAACCCCAAGCGTGACCATAAGCAGATTATGGTTGTGGAGAATACCAGAGATCTGGCTGCCTACGAGAAGACAGGCAAATTCGAAGGGGTGTACCATGTCCTGCACGGAGCCATCTCACCGATGCTGGGAATCGGTCCGGATGATATTAAACTCAAGGAGTTGATGCAGAGGCTTCAGGGAGATGTGGAGGAGGTCATTATTGCGACCAATTCCAGCCTGGAGGGAGAGACTACAGCAATGTATATCAGCAAATTGATCAAACCCACCGGAATCAGGGTAACCAGAATTGCGAGCGGGGTTCCGGTGGGAGGAGATTTGGAGTATATAGATGAAGTCACCCTGCTCCGTGCACTTGAAGGAAGGGTGGAACTTTAAGTTAGTGTTTGAAGATATGGAATCCTGTGGTATACTAAAACCAGAGAATTCATATAATATACATTTTCAGGGAGGGATTTATCATGAAATTTTTTATTGATACTGCCAATGTAGAGGACATCAGAAAAGCAAATGACATGGGAGTTATCTGTGGTGTTACCACAAATCCGTCATTGATTGCAAAAGAAGGGAGAGATTTTAATGAAGTTATAAAAGAAATCACTTCTATCGTGGATGGACCAATCAGCGGCGAGGTAAAGGCAACGACAACAGATGCGGAAGGTATGATCAAGGAGGGACGTGAAATCGCAGCCATTCATCCGAATATGGTTGTTAAAATCCCGATGACGGTAGAAGGGTTAAAGGCCTGTAAAGTTTTAAGCTCTGAAGGTATCAAGACGAATGTCACTCTGATTTTTTCCTCAAACCAGGCACTTCTGGCGGCGAGAGCCGGAGCATCTTATGTTTCTCCCTTCCTTGGACGTCTGGATGATATTAATGTAAGAGGTGTGGATCTGATTGAAGAGATCAGTGAGATGTTTGCGGTTGCAGGTATTGATACCGAAATTATCGCGGCCAGCGTACGTAATACGATTCATGTAACAGATTGTGCTCTGGCAGGGGCGGATATTGCTACCGTTCCTTACAAAGTAATTGAACAGATGACCAAACATCCGCTGACAGACGCCGGCATCGCAAAGTTCCAGGCCGACTACAAAGCCGTATTTGGCGAATAAGACTTTTAGACAGACGCTACAAAAAGGAGAAGAAAGCATGAACACATTAGAGCTTCAAAAGACTGCCAACGAGGTTCGGAAGGGAATCATAACCGCAGTACATGGTGCAAAAGCAGGGCATCCCGGAGGATCTCTGTCAGCAGCGGATATTTTCACATATTTATATTTTGAAGAGCTGAATATTGATCCGAAAGATCCGAAAAAGCCGGATCGTGACCGGTTTGTTCTTTCAAAGGGACATACATCCCCGGGACTGTATTCTGTATTAGCTGAAAGGGGATACCTTCCCAAAGAGGACCTTCCGACATTCCGTCATCTGGGCTCCTATCTTCAGGGACATCCGGACATGAAGCATATCCCGGGCGTGGACATGACCAGCGGGTCTCTCGGCCAGGGAGTTTCAGCAGCAGTAGGGATGGCTTTGTCTGCAAAGCTTTCCGATGACAGCTATAGGGTATATGCGCTTCTGGGAGATGGTGAACTTCAGGAAGGCCAGGTTTGGGAGGCAGCTATGTTTGCAGGCGCCCGTAAGCTGGACAACCTGTTACTGATCGTAGATAACAATGGACTTCAGATCGATGGAGCAGTGTCGGATATCTGTACCCCTTATCCGATTGATAAGAAGTTTGAAGCATTTAACTTCCATGTAATCAGACTTGAGGATGGTAATGACATGGACCAGGTTCGTGCGGCATTTAAGGAGGCCAAAACTGTAAAAGGCATGCCTTCTGTTATCGTCGCAAAGACGGTAAAGGGGAAAGGCGTTTCCTTCATGGAAGGGCAGGTAGGCTGGCACGGAAAGGCTCCGAATGATGAGGAATATGCGACAGCCATGGCAGATTTGGAAAAGGCAGGTGAAGCGTTATGTCAGAAGTAAAGAAAATTGCAACCAGAGTAAGTTACGGGAATGCCCTTGTGGAACTGGGCAGGAAACACGATAATTTAGTCGTTCTGGATGCTGATCTTGCAGCAGCGACACAGACTGCTATCTTCAAAAAAGAGTTTCCCAAACGTCACATCGACTGCGGCATTGCAGAGTGTAATATGATGGGAATTGCAGCAGGTATCTCAACTACCGGGAAAATCCCTTTTGCCAGTTCTTTTGCTATGTTTGCAGCAGGGCGTGCGTTTGAACAGGTTCGGAATTCAATCGGTTATCCGCATCTGAACGTAAAAATCGGAGCTACCCATGCAGGAATCTCTGTTGGTGAAGACGGTGCGACACACCAGTGTAATGAGGATATTGCTCTGATGCGTACCATACCGGGCATGACTATCATCAATCCCTCAGATGATGTGGAAGCAAGGGCGGCTGTGGAAGCGGCGTATGAGATGGAAGGACCGGTCTATCTTCGCTTCGGACGTCTGGCTGTTCCGGTAATCAATGACGGACCGGACTATAAGTTTGAACTCGGAAAGGGTGTTGTATTAAAAGAAGGTAAGGACCTTACGATCGTTGCCACAGGCCTTTGTGTATCGGAGGCTCTCGAGGCTGCTAAAAAACTGGCGGATGACGGCGTGGATGCAAAAGTGATTAACATTCATACAATCAAACCGCTGGATGAAGAGCTAATCGTGGCTGCAGCTAAGGAAACCGGAAAAGTGGTAACTGTAGAGGAGCATTCTGTCATTGGGGGATTAGGAAGTGCAGTCTGCGATGTATTGAGCGCCAACGCACCAACTCCGGTCTTAAAGATAGGTGTCCAGGATGTATTCGGAGAGTCTGGAGCGGCGGTAAAGCTTCTGGAAAAATACGGATTGGATGCGCAGGGAATTTATAAACAGATTAAAGGCTGGATAGAATAAAGAGAAACGAAGGATGTCGTACATGTTGATGGAAATCAAGGTGTGCGGCTTCTTTTTTTGCCTGTAAGAAGCCGCATATTCTTTGTCTGAAAGTTAAACTAGTTTGTGCAGAAATAAACTTCCGGAACGGATGTCATTGCCTTATGGGCCAGATCCTTTATATAACAGGTTTGTAAAATCCCCTGACTGATGGAATCGGCCATCTGCATTACGTCAGACAGTCGGGTGCTGGAGAGGAGCAGATGCGGAGAGACTCCGGTCTGATTTACAATTCCTGTTATAAAGATATGTCCTACTGCGGGGAGATTTTTACTGACTCCCGCGCCCGGAAGAATTGCTCCTTTTCCGACGCAGACGCATCCCTGATGGGAAGAAGATCCTAAAGAAGCATCGATGGCAATAATCAGTCCATGAGGATGTGCATACTGTATATCTTTCATTATTTCCTGCAAATTCAGGGCATGTACTGGATAATCTAATGTACCATAGACCGTATAGGATCGTTTTGGAGTCCGATTAAGCTGATTTCCGATTAATGGACCGAGACAGTCTCCTGTGATCCGGTCACTGCCGATACATAGAAATATCAATTCGCTCCATAATAAATCAATATGAGATATATAATATTCCAGAGCATTCCCAATTTCGGCACTGGCTTGTTCTGTCTTAGAATTTACGTAACAAGTCTCGTTTTTTGATTTTCGAAACATGGCGGTCCCCCTAATATCTGTTCTGTGACGCTTTGTCACTCTTCTAACCATTTTCCCCGTTATTTTATAGAATATTCGCCAGACAGGGATTTAATTCCATGCTGTTTGGGAAAGAGATATATATGCTTTTACAGAGTGTCTTTTATAAAAGAATCTGTCGATAAAATCAGGGTTTCCTACTGCATATTTTGATAAAATTTGCGGATTGAGTATGCTATTGTATGGGACAAAAGGGGTGATTTAATGATTGAAATCGTTTATAAGGAAGACAAAAAGGAGGCAAATGGAAATGAAGAATTTTTCTATCTGCCGAAGAACATCAGACAAATAGGTGAAGTGGGGGGAGCACGAAAGATTTATATGGAGGACTATGTCTACACCTTTCTGAAACGTATGAGTGCAGACAGAGAAGGAGCCGGACATGCAGCCATATTACTGGGGAGATATAAATGGGCGGAAGGAAAGTCCTACCTGTTTATACAAAGTGCCATAGAATTACAAAGCATGGAAGTCAGTCTGGAGCATATGCAATTTACGGACAAGATTTGGGGAGAAGTCCATGATAGCATGGAACAATACTTTAAAGGACAGGAAATCCTGGGATGGACTTTAAGCCTGCCAGGGTTTAGCTTTGAAATTAATGATGTAATACTGAAGACACATTTGAATCATTTTGCAGGAAATGACAAGGTGCTTCTATTGATGGAGCCTACGGAGAAAGAAGAAATCTTTTATTATTATGAAAATGGAAGACTGCAAAAAGAGGGCGGGTATTACATTTATTATGAGAAAAACGAGTTGATGCAGGAGTACATGATTGCAACAGGGAAAAATCGTTCTATTGAAGAGACGGAAAAAATTCCCGACAGAGCTGTCAACAACTTCAGGAAAGTATTAGAACAAAAGCATGATTCCAAGGAAGACTCTGATGACAAAACCGGACACAATATG
This sequence comes from uncultured Eubacterium sp., assembly GCA_946412445.1. Lineage (GTDB taxonomy): Bacteria > Bacillota > Clostridia > Lachnospirales > Lachnospiraceae > Novisyntrophococcus. The sequence goes on along the minus strand of CAMKHH010000041.1, from coordinate 3,167 downwards.
GTATACACCCTTGCAGCATGTGTTGCAGTGGCTATACTGGCAGTTGGATTTACCTATGCCAGAGATGCAGGCGCCCTTCCCGGAGTGTTAAGCAGATTCAACAATTCACAAGATGTAGGAATAACAGCTGCGGTCTCGGATTCAAATCGGGAAGAAACAAGCATGTCAGATGAAGAGGTAAACGCAGCAGACCAAAAAAATGAGCAGCAATCTTCATCTGACAGCAATAGCACAAGCCTTTCCGGAGACAGAGAAGAGGCCGTTCCAACGGTTGAACCTACTGCAAATCCCACGCCGACACCTCCAGCTACAACTACTCCGGGGAATCCAAACGTGGAAAACAATACTGCTCAAACCTCCGGTGGGGTAGCAAAGACCAGAGAATATACTGTTCAAAAAGGCGATACCTTAAGCAAAATATGTATGACTGCTTACGGCAATATGACTATGATTCAACAAATATGTGATTTGAATAACCTTGAAAATGCCGAGTTAATTTATGAGGGGCAGAAATTAATACTCCCACAATAAGCAATCTTATGTTACAATCTAGGAGTGAACCACAAAAATAAGCGCCGGTAATTGTATTATGATTTACAAAAAGGCTGAAGGTTATTTATGGATGAAAATAAAGAAATAGATTTTGAGAAACTACAGAAGGCACTGGAAGAGGTACCGGAAGTACATAAGGAAGAATCAGAAAGGGCACAGGAAGAAGTGCCGGAAGAACTGCAAAGAGAAGCCCCCGAAAAACCAGCAGAAGAGCTGCAGGGAGAGATCCCGGAAAAAAAAGCGGAGGAGCTGCAAAGGGGAATATCGGAAGAAGCGGCGAAAAAGCAGCCGGAGGAAGAACCGGAAGAGAAAAAAAACGCAGAAAATAAAGAACAGGGCGATGAGGCGTGGGAGGATGAGAGCGAAGAAAATCCGGCTGAGAACGCGGTATTAAACGCACTCTCTGCTGCAACCAGCTTCGTTCACAACGAGAATAGGAGAAGGAAAAGCTCTTTTGAAGAAAAAAGCGAGCCTTCATTCAGCGGACGAACAAAAGCCGTTATCTCCAGTCTAAGCGAATATAAAGAAAGGCTATGGGCCTGCAGAAAGAAAAAATGGTTTAGGGCTGCGGCAGTTGCCATAGCCGTATTAGTGTTCCTGCTTTCGGTGACACAAGTGGAAAAACATTGGACATATGATTCTTATACTATGGAAACTGCGTTGACAGAGGAGGACACAACAACAGCCACTTATAGCAGGATAGGGGATAAGGTGTTAAAGTATGGTTTAGACGGAGCCTCCCTCAGTGATTCTAATGGCAAGGAGCTCTGGAATAGTTCGTATACGATGAATGCCCCGGCCGTTAATAATTGTGGCGGTACATTCGTCATCTATGACACGCAGGGCACCAGTATGAATGTGTACCAGGAATCGGGGAAAATAGGAAGTGTGTCTACAGATATGCCTATTGTAAAAGCAAAGGTCGCGAAACAGGGGGTGGTGGCAGCCATTCTTGAATCCGGTGAAAACACATGGATTCAGTATTATGACAAAGAGGGCAGCAGCATAGCATCCTTTAAGACAACATTGGACAGCCCCGGATATCCACTGGATCTGACATTGTCAGAAGATGGATTACTAATGTCAGTGTCTTATCTGCAGGTGAAGCAAGGTACACCAGAGACTCAGATAGCTTTTTATAACTGGAGCAGTATTGGGCAGAACCAGATGGACAATATGGTAAACAGCTATACTTTGAAGAACACCATTGCTCCCCAGGTAGAATATTTAAGTCCGACGGAGTGTCTGGCGTTCAGGGATGATGGATTCACAGTTTATGAAGGGCAGCAGATTCCGAAACAAGAGGCCGAGGTAAATGAGAAAAATGAAATCATCAGCGCATTCTATAATAGCAGTTATGTCGGGTATGTGGTGCACAATGATGATTCTGGTAAAGCTTTTACGATGAAAGTGTATAATCTGAAAGGCAAAGAGATATTTACCAAGGACTTTGATTTTGAATACGATTCTATTTCTATGGGAGATAATCAGGTTTTGATGTATAACAACAAGCAGATGTGCACGTACAGCCTCTCTGGTGTAAAAAAATTTGAAGGAGATATAAAAAAGGGCATACTAAATAACGTGCTTCCATTTTCCTCAAACCGATATATGCTGGTAACAGACATCGGAACCTGCTTCATAAAGCTGAGATAGCGACGGAAAGAGGGAGACTGACATGAGTTGGCTGTTAATTGTAATAATAGTTATTTTGGCAATATCTGTAATCCAGGGACTCCGGAAAGGGCTGGTCAGAACAATTGTTTCTACATTCTTTCTGGTATTTGTGATGGCCATCTCCGTTTGGATGGCACCTCATATTGAAGATCTATTGGATCAGAATACAAAATTGCCGGAGTACATAGAAGCAAAATGTGGATCCTTCCTAAATGAATATATGATTCGTAACAGTAACGGCCAATCTGGAACCGGAAGTACGGTTAATGAGGCATCCGGTAAGCTGTTTGAACAGGAGCAAATTGAAAACCTGCCGATTCCGGATTATTTTAAAAGCCAGATATCGGAAAACAATAACAAAGCTGCCTATCAGGAATTGATGGTGCAGACATTTACGGACTATGTTCAAAAATATCTGACTGGAATCGTACTATATATCATATCTTTTGCGGCTGCTTTCATCCTTTCGGTTATTATTCTTCAGATTATACTGAAAGCAGTGGATGTTGTGACTGAACTGCCATTGATTGGACTTGCCAACAGGCTGGGGGGTGCAGCAGCAGGGGTGGTACGTGCACTTTTGTGGGTATGGATCTTTTTTGCAATCCTTATGTTGTTTGTCAATACCCAGTGGGGAAGAATATGTATGCAGGAAATCGAAAGGAATTCGATATTAAGTTATATGTATACACATAATCTGCTGCTGGACTTCCTTTTGAAAAACAATTGAATAAAGTGACTATATGTCTCTATAAAAGTCCACGTTGTGATACAGTGGTTACTGTTCACTCCGTTCACAGCAACGAGCCAAAATCCATTCCAGATTGCCTACGGCAATGGAATTTTGGCTTGTATGTCTCGGGATTTTGGCATATACATGCCAAAACACCTCGCGGGATAGTGCCGTGTGAACAGTAACATACAGTGGACTTTTATTG
>CAMKHH010000040.1 GCA_946412445.1 uncultured Eubacterium sp. | reverse complement strand
TCAATTCTTCCCTGGAACCTGTCTCCAGGCTTTCCACTTTCTTTTCCATGTCCGAACTTTCTTTCAGTGCATCAAGGGGCCGGGAACACAGATACCCTGCTTCGTCCAAAAATACTTCCCTTGGAACGCTTAGAACACCCCGATATCGTTCGTCGGGACCAAAGTCATGAATCCAGGGCATCCAGAGCCAGCCTCCCAGCCATGCGACAGATATCATCTTTCCTTCCCTGTCCGGGTAACTCTGTACTGCATAATAATGCGTTCCCCCATCCAGAATACCCTTTCTCTCTACGCAAAAGCGGCAGCGGTCAAAATCCGCTTTTCCTGCCAGATAGGTGTTTGGACGGAAATCTGCTGCATACATAGGGGAAGCAGTAATCACCCAGGAATCCCCCAGTGAAAACACATCGGGGCATTCAAACATGGAGCCTTCCCCTGCCTGAGCCTCATATAAAATTCCACTGTACTCCCACTGATATAGATTTCGAGAGGTATAGAGATAAATTCGGCCTATGCTATCCGGGTTATCCGCAGACCCATCCGTACCGCCGCAGACCATTCTCCACTTGCCCTGGGCATAAAAGACCTTCGGATCTCTGAAATCCTCTCCTCCTCCATCTGGTACCCTTTCAATCAGAGGGTTTCCCTTGTATTTGGAAAATGTCCTGCCATCTTCTGAGGTAGCAAGACACTGAGTCTGAACTGTCTTTCCCTCTCTCTTTATGGTTCCCGTGTAGAACAGATACATAGTATCCTCCCAGACCACCACGGATCCTGAAAAGCAGCCTCCCTCCGGATGATTGTCATAGGGCTCATCAGGGCAGAGCGCCACCTCCAGTTCTTTCCAGTGAAGCAAATCTTCACTAACGGCATGTCCCCAGTGCATACTGTCCCAATTATTATGATAAGGATTATATTGATAGAACAAATGATACTCTCCTTTAAAGAATATCAGTCCGTTTGGGTCATTTATCCATCCCTTTTGAGGTGTAAAATGCAATTTCGGTCTTGCTTTTGCTTCCATACGCACCTATCCTTTCACAGCTCCCGCTGTCATACCACCAATGATATATTTTTGTAAAAACACATATAAAATCAGTTCCGGCAGCATAATCATCAGACTTGCCGCTATAATACCACTGTAATCCATGGAATATTGTCCCTTAAACATAGATGTCATCAGGGAGACTGTATTCAAACTGCTGTCCTGTATAAATGTGGAGGCAAAAGGGAATTCGTTATAAATGTACACTACATTAAAAATTACAATCGTTATAAAGATAGGCTTCATAACTGGAATTATCACTCTTGTGCATAATTGAAACAGATGACAGCCATCAATAATTGCAGCCTCCTCCAGTTCTCCTGGAATATCTCTTAAAAATCCGGTAAATAAGAGCGTATTAAAAGATATGTTTACTGCAATATATGGAAGAATTAACCCCATCCGAGTACCCAGGATTCCCATCATGGAGTCAATCCGGTAAATCGGAAACAAAAGCACGTAAATGGGAATTGCAATTCCAGCTAACAGGAACAGATAAAGATAATCGGAGGTTTTCTTTTTAGAAAAGGTCATTCTTGCAATGGCAAAAGAGCTCATAAAGGTAAATAAAATGCTGAAAAAGGTAGCTGCAATTACAAGAAACAACGTGTTAAAATACATGCTTCCAAAATCTATTGTATCTATTGCACGCTGGTAATTGCTAAAGCTCCATACCTGCGGCAAAGAAAGGGGGCTATTTACAATTTCATTATTAGTCTTGAATGAAAGCAGTCCCGCCCATAGAATCGGGATCAACAGAATTACAAGCAAGACGGTAATCAAAATGTAAAACAGAATTTTTTTAAATCTGATGTTTCCTTCTCTCATACTTCCCTCCTTTGCTTTTGTGTCGTTATCTTGATATAGGCAAATGATCCAATAATAGAAAGTGCCAGAATTACAACGGCAATTGCCATTCCATAGCCATATCTTCTGGAACTGAATACGGTAAAATACATGTAGGATGTCAGCAGCTCCGACTGATGTGCCGGTCCGCCCCCCGTCATTTGATACACTAATTCATATATTTTGAATACTCCTGTTACAATCAAGACAATATTGATAATAAATGTTTCTTTCAACATCGGAATCGTCACATAAAAAAGCTTTTGAAGTCCATTTGCCCCATCAATGGCACAGGCTTCATAAATATCACCTGGAATCGTCTTGATTCCGGAAAGAAATATCGTTGCATGAAATCCCAGAACCTGCCATGTAAATACCATCGCCAGAGCCAGGGGTGACCATTTCGTTCCCCCAATCCATTGGATGGCAAGAGCATCCAGACCAATGCTTCTCAGAACATTATTCAACAATCCATAATTGGGGTTTAGAATATATCCCCATATGATTCCTATGATAATCGGCGCAATAACATATGGGGCAAATACCACCATTTTAAAAAATGCATTCCCACGAAAGCTTACATTCATCAGCAGTGCCACCAGGAAAGAGCCTGCCAAAAGGAACACTGCGCTGCAGGCTAAAACCACCAGTGTATTCCGAAGGGCAATTAAAAATAATTTATCTCCAAACATGTTAATGTAATTTTTAACGCCGACAAAGTTCGCCTTTCCAAGTCCGCTATAATCCGTAAAACTGTAATATATGGCTATAAATACGGGGATTACAATAAAAATACTGTATACCAATAGAGTAGGAAACAGCATGACTGCTTTCGCTTTCTTTGTACTTAACCAATGCATATGCATCCTCCATTCCTGTTTTATTATATAACACAAGGAAAAGAGCAGTATAAAACACAGATACCACTCTTTCCCTCTTTTCTATCGTTCTGCGCTCTGCAGCCCTTCTATATACTGAGCCGCCTGCTCGGGTGTATATACACCAGTCATAACACCAAAGGTTGCATCAAAGTATCCATAGGCCACATTGGAGGACAAGGAATTAAAGGGCTCCGTTACTGCCTTCCAGTCATCATTCAGTGCTGCAATCATAACCTCCAGAACCGGATGCTTGCCTGCGTCTATCTCCCCCTGATACTGTGAGCAGGGCAGGGCTGACGTCTCCTCTGCAATAATTTTTGTACCTTCTTCTCCATAGTAAAACTGCCAGAATTGCATAATCGCATCCAAAAGCTCCGGATCCTTTGCTGCATTGGCAGAAACTACATAGACACCTCCAGAGGCTTTAATCCCAATTTCCTGTGGGTATTTACTGTCGGAGAAGGTAGGTCCCCAGAAGAAGCCTATGTTCTGTGCAATGTCACTAGCTTCAAAATCACCAATATCCCATGCTCCCGTATTAAACATTGCGGCATTCCCTCCCAGGAACTGCTCCTTTGCCTCAAAATATCCGATATTGGCTATATCCTCTGTATAGGTATGATTTTCCCGCATTTCTTCCACTTTTTCAAAATAGTGGATAAAGTCTTCATTGTCCCAGGATATACTTCCATCCTGGAGTCCTTCCAGTTTTTCAAAGAAGCCATATCTTGCAAGCATTGTCTCAAACGCCCAGATGCTGTAGTTATCTTGAGCGCCTACCGTAAGCGGTACTATTCCTGCCCCGTTCAGCTTATTTACTGCTTCTGTAAATTCTTCATAGGTGGCAGGTGCCTTTTCGATGCCGGCCTGTTTAAACAGTTCTTTATTATAAAAGAAACCAACCATCATGACTTCACTTGGCATCCCGTAATCCTTGTCGTCCAGCGTACAGGAATTGACCAGCCCTGGAAGAAGGCTGTCATTGATTCCATATTCGTTCAATGCCTCTGTCAAATCATACAAGTAATCATTCTGAGCAAATTCCCGGGCCGGGCTCTGCTCCAGCCAGAAAATATCCGGAAGCTTATTTTCCCCTGCCAGCAAGGTCATCTGCGTATTGTGCTCTGAAACCTCCTTACCAGTAATGTCAATCTTAATATTCTCATGACTGTCTTCAAAGGCCTTGATAATTTTCATCATATGGGGCTCTTGTGCTTCAATATCCGCAACATGTTCCGCAAATGTAATGGTTATCGTTTTTCCATCACCCGTATTCTTGTTTCCACTCTCTCCTTCTCCTTTTGAACCACAGCCTGCCAGAGAAATGAGCATGGCTGCCACACATGCCATAGCGGTTGTTCTCTTCCAAATCCTTCTCTTCATTATAAATACCCTCCTTAATCTTCTACTTGAATATCATCTAACGACCCATATAAGACATCAATCTTTTTTTCCCATTTTCCGTTTTCCATCTTCTGGCTGTAAACTCCCCAGGCTTTTCCACAGATAAAGAAGCTGGACAGCTCCTCTTGAATGACAGGATGAATGGATAAAGTTTTTCGGTACATATCGCTTTTTTGTCCGAGGAGTGCATTTAGAATACCCCAACTGGCCATGGCCCGGCTATAATGATGCCCTGATTCAATCTCACTGAATGGGTTTCTCTTATAACCATCATAACGATCCCGGACAGATTTTACAATTGTAAGTCCTTCCTCCAGGCAGCCTGCATAGATCAAATTTACCGCAACCTCGTATTCCACACCAGTCCACACCTCTCCCGCATAAGATAATGGAAACTTCGGTCTGCCGCCCTTCGGCCAGGTAGCTACCACAACTCCATGCTCTTCATTGATAGCATATGCCCGGTGTACACTGTCTGTATGATAAAAATCCGTCATATAATTGTAGTGGAACACGGCCTCCATTGCAGATTTTATATGCTCTTTGGGAAGAATTTCTCCGATTCCCGCCATGTGGGCAAGGAACTGTCCCAGCAGCTGATCCGACAGGCAGCCTTTTCCGAACTGATATTTATATTTATCAATATCTTCCTGTACCTGTACATAGTATTCACCGTCAAACATCAGCTTATCCGCACGCTCTGACCCGGCCCTGTATGCTTTTGCATACTGCTCCCTATGTGCTTCATCACCCAGGATTTCTGCCATCTCTTCACAGCATTTGAGCGCCGCCAAAAAGATACTGTCTGTCATAGGATTCGGTCCATAGAATTCAATGTCATAGGTAGTATTCTGCTGACCGTCCAGCACGTCGTCCTTATCCAGATCCCATTGGCGAAGCGCATATTCCATAGACAAAACCACTTTCGGCCAGATTGTCCGTAAAAATTCTACATCTCCAAGGTTTTTAAAGTCCCGGTAAACGCGTACTACACTTCCCAACTGTCCGTCACAGGCAGGCACCATAGCATATCGCTGCTGGTCGAATACGGAGAACATTCTAGTGGACATGCAGCCCGTTTCATCCGTCTCCTGCAAAAATTCCACGTTACGCATGGTCTTCTCCAAATCTGGAAATAAAAAAGCCACTGTCTGTGCATAATTCCATACATGTGGAACACTTCCATAGCCGCAGCCAATATAATCCCTGATTCCCTCAAAGCCTCCGAAGGTTCCGTCTTCCAGCCTAAAGCATAGATTACTTCTCAAATTTGTGATATTCGCGGTCAATGCATCAATGACATAATAAGGCAGCGATGTCCGGCTGAACATGGCATCTGCAAAATCACGGCTTCCCTTTTCCAGCCGCTCCATGCTATGGTAAACATATTCTCCAACATCCCAGGCGTTCCTGAACTTAGTTGCATAATAATTTCTTACCGTTCCATACTCACCCTTTTGGAATTTTTCATAATCCTCGTCAAATTCAATCCAGGCCTTTGCACGGTTTGGAAAATACCAGGTAATCACAAACTCAAATATACGTTCCTCGCCTGGCTCCAAATTCTGCCATGCTCCAATGGAGCCTACCTTTTCTCTACGCTTTAGAAAACTGAAATTATGGAACTGTGCAAATTCACATCCCACACTGTCTGAAACCGTTTCCTTCTCCAGCAGTCCGTCCTCCGTAAAATCATCCCAGAAATCCTGAATTCCGTCTACCCACTCGCCATCAAACCACTGTGTCTTGTAGGTCACATTCTCACCGCTTGTCATAATTGCCATATTTCCATAGCGAAGATGCTCCTCTGAGAGCGTTTCCGGAGAGTAATACAATCCTTTAATTTTACCGGACTCCCGATATTCATTTTTTACATGATCCGCCAGCTTTAGATTCTCAATCACATCATAGCCTTCGAATCCGGAGGCATTGGGTAGAGTTCCTACCAGGCTTACCTTTGTGCTGCAATCTGCGGTATTTTTCACTTTATACCGGATAATGGCGCACGGAAGACTGGAATCATCTGTGTTCAATGGGATAAATGGTGTATACGCCTCCATAGATACCTGCACTGGCAGTTCCGAATCCGTAAACTGAACTTTTGCAAAAGGATATTCACATACCAGTTCCGAATCCTCCATACGTGGAAGATTTACCAGCTCTGCCTGTAAATAGCCATGAGAACTGGTATAAGGAGGCCGCAGCCTTCCCTCCAGGATTTTTGACACTGGTTTTTCCATCTTTTCATTCTCTGTGCGGATTGCAAAAAAAGAAAGTGGAAACTTGGTATTCTTTGACGGCCAATTGAAGATTTCCCAGTCCAGGAATTTTCCACTGGAGTTCACAGAAAAATTACCTGTGCCGATTCCACCAAGCAAGAACCGAACTTCAGATGCCTCCCGCTTATAGACTCTCGGGCTTCTGTCATACAACTCTTTTTTTGAAAATATCTTTTTCATAGCACCCTCCTTTTTTCTTATTCGGTTGTCCGAACAACTAAGTCTATTTTTTAACCCTTCGCTATATACGAAGAGTTTTTCGGAATCACTATTGAATCACTATTGTTTGTTCGAATAACTTATGCTATGATACTAGCATATAGAAAAATCTTTGTCAATACGTTTTAGAAAATCCATCTGAGAATTAGGGAGAATTGAATATATGACTACTCGTACACCAAAATATATGACTATTAAAAATACTTTGATTCAGAAAATAGAAAATGGGGTCTATCTCCCAGGAGATGCCATTCCTTCCGATAATGAGCTGATGCGCACACTGAAGGTCAGCAAAAGCACGATTACTCAGGCCCTAAAGAATCTGGAAGCCGACGGCTATATCATCCGTCAGCAGGGAAGAGGGAGTTTTGTGACAGATCGTTCCCGGATGCAGACTGTTTTGAATCTGTATCTATGCCCTATGGAGCAAAATGAAAAACAGTTCTGGACAACACTTACCCATGAGTTTAACGAAAGCAATCAGGGGTTTAACGTAAAAACCACCTTTTTATCCAATGAAAAAGCTCCTCTCCGTGATTCTTTGTTTCAGAGCTTTGCCAGCGGAAATGCTCCGGATATCCTGTCTCTCGATGGTCCGGACGTAGCTTATTGGGCTTATATGAACTCTCTGCTTCCCTTTGATGATTATATGGAGCCCGCCTTTTTGGATTCATTTTTAAATCCAATCCTGCAGCAAGGGCGTTTTCAGGGCAAACTGTATCATCTGGGCTATACAGAATCCACGCTCTGTATTCTCTATAACAAAGAGCTTTTTCGCTCCCTTCGTATTCGGATTCCCTCCTGTATTGAAGAGGCCTGGAGCTGGGAGGAATTCATGTCGGTCTGTCAGTTAATCAAGGAAAAAACCTCCTTTCCTTATCCTCTGCTGATGGATTCAGGAAGGGGGCTTTCCCCAAAATCCGGTGAGTGGAACAGCTATTCTGGTATTCCCTTTATCCTGCAAAACAACGGCAGGCTTTTTAACGACGACTTCACCCGTACCACTGACTACATCAATTCTCCCAATTCCATTGCCGCCATGCAATGGCTGGGTGATTTATTTCACAAATACAGTTATACACATATTGAGAATATTAAGGCTTGCTTCCCTAACAATTTTGCCATGAGTCTTTCTTTACCAAGTGCATATTTTCAATCCTTAAAAGAAAGCGAAAACGTGGGTGTAATTCCTCTTCCTCATGGCTTAAGAGCTGCAACCCCTCATGGAAGCTGGGGGCTTTGCATGTCTAACCAGACCCAACACCCAAAGCAGTGCTGTCAATTTATCCAATATGTTTTCAGTCTTCAGAATCAGTTAAAAATCAGCAAAAATACAGGTATCCCGGTGCTAAAGGAAATTTATGAGGTAATGGACAGTTTTGATGCTGTTTCCAGCAATGCCAACATTTTGTTCTCGCAATTGCGTCACTCCTCCTTTACCAGACCCCAGACGCCTGCTTATCCATTTTTCAGTAAGCAGTTTGCCTATGCTTATTACCATATTGCCACAGGGGCTGACGTACAAAGAGAGATGAAGCATTTAGCAGATTTGGTGGATGATCATTTATACCGTCATAATTATTACCGGGGTTGAGAATTTGCTTAAAGG
>CAMKHH010000039.1 GCA_946412445.1 uncultured Eubacterium sp. | reverse complement strand
ATGTTTCATACGTTAGTTTTTAGCTTGGTATTCTTTACAGTTTTGGCTGTAAGTTTTATCTTTGTAAAAAAGCCGTTTTCGGTAAAATAAAATACAAAATGTAATGAGGAGATAATCCATGAAAAAAGCACAAATGATACAGAAGATGATAGATTTTTATGAAGGTAGTGTGCATGATGTCGAACATTTCTTAAAGGTGCTCAGTTATGCAGGGATGATTGGCAAGCTGGAGGGTCTGGATGAGAAGACGCAGGATATTTTGGAGATGGCTGCAATTGTTCACGATATTGCCTGCCCGCTCTGCCGGGAAAAGTATGGTAATACCGATGGAAAACACCAGGAGATAGAAAGCGAAGGGCTGCTGCGACCGTTTCTTTTTGAGTTTAATTTGGCTGAAGAGGTGCTAGAGCGGGTAATTTATCTTGTATCGCACCATCACACCTTTTCAGGGATAGATGGACAGGACTATCAGATATTGGTAGAGGCGGACTTTCTGGTCAATGCATCGGAAGCGCAGATGTCAAGGGCGCAGATTGAGGCATTCAAAGGAAAAGTCGCAAAGACGGAAACAGGAAAGGGGCTTTTGGATTCGATCTATCTTAGGTGAGGGCGGATTGGCAGGCGCAGCATTAGACATAGAACAATATGATGTGGTGTTTGTGGGTTATCCAATTTGGTGGTACATTGCCCCGACTATCATCAATACATTTTTGGAAAGCTATGATTTTTCCGGTAAAACCATCGTGCCTTTTGCGACTTCGGGTGGCAGCGGTATGGGGGCAGTACTTCTTCCGGGAAAAATGCTGAATGGCAAATTGTCTGAGTCAGAGCTGAAAGCATGGGTAGAGCAATTCTAAATGAAGCGGGAAGCAGCATGGATAAGGTGATAAAAACAACCTGTTTTCTTGCGGATATGGAAGACTTTGCTGCATTTAACGAGGTGTATGCTGCCCATTTTACATCGTGCCCGGCAAGAAGTTGTGTTGCAGTGAAAGCGCTCCCAAAAGGCGTTCTTTGTGAAATTGAAGCGATTGCGGAAAAATAATTATTGCGTAATGCTAATGTAGCATGCTGAGAAATATCAGCATTGAATGCGACATATAAATGAGCGTTTTATAGAAAAAGGTTCAGAAGCAGGATTAAACCACAGAGGGCAGAACACGATGCGATTAAGTAAACGGAAGAAATAAACCATAGGGCTTATCATAGGGGCGGAATTGCGCTGGTGGTTCTTCCCGTTACAATACGATAGCTGGCAGAAGACGTGAAAACTACATTCCTCAACAAAAGGAGAACTCTCTTCTGGAGACCCTGCATGATTTAAAGACTATTGTACAGGCGGATATTATGACAAAGCAGCTAGATTTCTACATCGATACGGTGGATGTGGTGAATGAAAATGTTCTGTGCGATAAACTCAGACTGAATCAGATTCTTCTGAACCTCCTAAGTAGTGTCATGGAATTTACAAAGCCAGGCGGTATGGTAAGCGTTCGGACTCTGCAGTAGTCAGGCTTTGCTGTAGATGTTGCCGATGATGGTGCTGTTGCAGTAGAAAAAATGAAGGAAGCGGGGATGAACGGCATATTGTAAAACCTATTGATGTTTCTATACTGCTGGAACTTTTGTGGGAGATTATGAAATTGACAGTATAAAATGAATTGAGATTTCCTATGAAACGGGTACATAGGCGCTCTGCTTTGGCAGGGTGCTTTTTATATATAAGGATGTCAAACTTCCGTATAAGTCTGCGGCTGAACTAAAACCTTTTGACATTCGGTTTCTTTTTCTATATAATACGGTGTATACAGGTTACGGACCTAATTTTGCTTTAGGATAAACGACTGTGAATCCAACAGAAAGCGAGGTGGGTCTTTTTTTATGTATTTTATGGTCGATAACTACGATTCTTTTGTCTATAATCTGTCCGCCTATATGAGGGAGCTGGGGCAGGAGGTGCTGGTGCGGCGGGCGGACGCAGTAAGTCTGGCTGAGATACGTAGGCTTCGCCCGGAGGGGATTATCCTCTCCCCGGGCCCGAAACGACCCTCTGACGCCGTGGAGGCTAAAAGTGTTCTTAGGGAATTTCAGAACCAGATTCCGATACTCGGCGTATGCTTGGGACACCAGGTTCTGGGTCAGGTCTACGGGGCAAATGTATGCAAGGGGGAACGTCCCATGCATGGGAAAATCACGAAGCTTTCCAATGATGGAACGGGGTTGTTTGCAGGGCTGCCCGCCGAGTATGAGGTGACACGTTATCATTCCCTCGTGGTGTCGGAGAAGCGGTTTCCTGCCTGCCTGCGGGTGACGGCCAGAAGCGCGGACGGGGTCGTCATGGGCCTTGCGCACAGGACTATGCCGATTTACGGGGTACAGTTTCACCCGGAGGCTGTGCTGACCCAGCACGGTCGGGAGCTTTTGGGGAATTTCTGCGGCATATGCAGACGGTATGAGCAGGGAATATGGCGTCCGGAGCCGAGCCAGCCCTTGGGCTGGTCCGGGGAGGCACACTTTGCGGAAGCGTTGAGCTGGGAGAACGGCTACGGAAGGGAGGAATTTTGATGCAGCTGATACATGAGCTTGAGCAATACCCTGATTTGGAGCGGATATTTTCTCTGGTACAGGATTGGGAGGACAGCGTGTTTCTCGATTCCTCCCTAGAAAATGATCTGGGTCGCTATTCGATCATTGCTCTTCACCCTTACCTAAAGCTGGTAAAGGCGGAGAAATTTACGGTAAACGGCCAGGTCTTGGAGGAAAGCTTTGAGGACTATATCAAGATGTATCTGCGGGAGCACAGGGAGGAAAACTGTACAAGCCTTCCGCTGACCTCCGGGGCTGTGGGCTATTTTTCCTATGAATACGGAAGAAAAAAGGAGGGTGTGGGGACACGGCACAGAGCGGAGGCGAAAATTCCCGACGCTATTCTCATCTTCTACGACAGCTTTGTGATAGAGGATAAAAGGCAGAAGAAATTGTTCCTAATCTCCAACGGTCATGGGCGGGACTGTGATGAGGAGTTGGAGGAGCTCCTGGGACTTGTGCGGCAGGCAGCAGGGCAAGAGGCGACGGACGAGGTCTTTGCGATGAAGCGCTTCAGCAAAAATGCGCCCGGCATGTTGGTCGCAGACAGCTCTGCCGGGCAGGGCGAGCCGGGAGAGGTTCGCGCAAACTTTACAAAGGAAGCCTATCTGACCGCTGTTCAGCGCATGATCGAGTATATCATAGAGGGGGACATCTACATAGCCAACATGACGCAGCAGCTTCGCATCACAAGTCCGGTGCCGCCCTATGTGATGTTCCGGAGGCTGCGCTGGAATAATCCCTCACCATTTGGGGGCTATTTCAACTATGGAAGTTTTCAGGTGGTGTGCGCCTCCCCGGAGCGTTTTCTGCAGGTGCGAGGCGGTCGGGTTGAGACGCGGCCGATCAAGGGCACGAGAAAACGGGGCAGTACGCCGAAGGAGGATGCGTTCCTTCGAAGGGAACTGGAGCAGTCAAAGAAGGACAAGAGCGAGCTTTTGATGATTGTGGATCTGGAGCGCAACGACCTGAACCGAGTCTGTGTTCCAGGCAGCGTGCGGGTGACGGAGCTCTTTGCAGTGGAGGAGTACGCCACGGTCTTTCATCTGATTTCCAATATCGTTGGGGAGCTTGGACCGGAGATGACGGTCATGGATCTGCTGGAGGCCGCTTTTCCGGGAGGTTCCATTACCGGAGCACCGAAGCTGCGGGCCATGGAGATTATCGATGAGTTGGAGCACAGTGGGCGGAACCTCTATACGGGCTCTATGGGTTATCTCTCCCTGGACGGGGACTGCGATTTCAACATTGTGATCCGGACAGCCCTCTGTCAGGACGGCATCTATTACCTGGGCGTAGGCGGCGGAATCACCTGTGAATCGGAGCCGGAATTTGAGTATGAGGAGACGCTTCAAAAGGCCAGAGCCCTTCTTGAGGCGCTGAACGTTGGGGAGCAGGAGATTGCTGCAGACGTCCCAGGGGTCGAGGTGGCAAAGCTGGGCGCAGGGGCGGATTTTAACGGTACGAATACGAAGTAGGAAGGAGCAGCTATGCAGATTACATTGGATGAGGGGTATCAATTCGGGCTGGGGGTCTTTGAGACTGTAGCGCTGGAGTGCGGGCGGCCGGTTTTTCTCGACTGGCATCTGGAACGGCTCGGGGTCTCTCTAAAGGAACTGGGAATTTCTGGGAGTATCACCGAGAGGGAGGTTCAGGACTACCTTACTTCTATAAAAGAGGGAGAAGGGGCGCAGGCTTTTTTGGATCACGGCGCTCTAAAAATCATGGTATCCGAGAAAAACAGCCTTTTTACCATGCGCGAAAATCCCTACACACCCGAGAAGCGAAGGAGAGGCTTTCGACTGGTATACAGCAGCGTATACCGGAACGAGACCTCACCCCTTGTGCGCCACAAGACCATGAACTACGGCGACTGCATCATGGAGAAGCGCAGGGCAGCGTCCTTGGGTGCGGACGAGCTGATTTTTCGAAACAGCCGAGGAGAGATTTGTGAGGGAACCACAACGAATATTTTCTTTGTCCGGGAGGGCAGGCTTTATACGCCGCCTGTCTTTTGCGGTCTTCTTCCGGGAATCCTGCGCCGCTTCATTTTGGAGCGCTTCCCGGTGACAGAGTGTGTGATAAGGGAGGAGGATGTCTCGAAGATGGAGGAATGCTTCGTGACCAATTCCCTGATGGGCGTTATGCCTGTGAACTGCTTAGGAGAAAAGAAATTCCTTACGAGAGAGCAGGCACAGGTCTGTCAAAAGGCCTATCTGACCGTCCAGCGCCTTTAAACGATTAGTAGATGTCTTTGCAAGAAAAAGCTGTTCTATTATCGCAGGTTAAAGGAATAGAACGGCGAAAAGGGCATTTCATTTAAAAGAAAAACAATATATTAAAAGAGTCAATGGGAAGCGTAATGGAGACCGGGAGTCTTTTGCCCGAAAGAATTGAAATGAAAAGCCAATATGCTGTTAAGAGACATATTGGCTTTTAGGGTTCAAGATTTTCATTATTAAATAATGGCGATTTAAAGAAGTCATACAACGCAATATCAAGTCCTTGGCACATTTCATGAATGATACGCAGTTTTACGGATGGATAAGAACAATGAATCACATTGCTTATTGTTGATTTAGGGATGCCGCTTTTAATATAAAGCTGATATTGTGTCATATTGCGTTCAGTAAGCAATTCCAATAACCTTTGGCTTATCGCTTCGTTCAGTTGCATATATATCACCACCTTGCAATCATAATTATAAGTGGAATTTTAAAAAAGATAGAACCTGTAGCTGTACTAGTTGAGCGTTTCATGGTATACTTAAAGAAGAGAATGATATTCTAAACTTGACATATTGATTTGAGGTTTAGGGCTCAAGATTTTCATCATCGAATAACGATGAGTGAAAAAAATCGCATAATGTAATACCGAGCCCTTGACACATCTCGTGGATGATACGTAATTTTACAGATGTGTAAGAACAATTAACCACATTTCCTATTGTGGATTTAGGTACGCCACTTTTAGTAAAAAGTTGATACTGCGTCATATTACGTTCTGCAAGTAGTTCCAATAGACGTTCGCTTATAGCTTTGTTTAGTTGCATTTGTACTTCCACCAATCCCTGTGACTGTACTAATTATTATAGGTTAATGTAATGCCAAAATAGTCCCTGTAAATGTACTAAACCGAGGAATTTCTAGTATCCATGCCTAAATATAGTAAAGCTTTAGATAAGCCATTCTTCATTAGTTTAATTTTGCTTAATAGGGAGTTGCAGTATGAAAAAAGAAATGAATTACATTGAAGAATATCAATGGGACAGATTAGTTTTTGAAAAAGAGGAGAAAACGCCTCTGACAAATGAGCAAAGGGAATACTTTGACTTGGTAAAGCTATTGGTGGAAACGAGGGAATCACAGTATAAAAGAAGAAAAAATAAACAGAAGTGGGATAATTTTATAGATATATTATATCCAGCACTTTGCAATATTGCAGAAATACAGGGTGGATGTGTTAAAATGAATACATGTGAGGATACCTGCTATGCAGGACTAATTTACATTGGAAATAATCTTATGTTAGACATCGATAGAGTTCAAGGGTTGACAGACTTTAATGCAATTTTATCTGTTGCAGATAGTTTTTCAATTTCTCAAAGGGGAGAATACTTTGAGATGCATTTTACATTTGAATTATATGATAAAATTAAAATAGCAGATTTATCTGGGCATATTATGGAAATCGAAAAAAGGTTGAAAGAGATTAGGTGCTCCAATTTGTAGGAAGATGTGATATGGATAATCGGATAGATGCACAGGAGAAAGCGAAGGCGGATATTTTTGAAGCGATACTTGGAACCATTGCGATATCCTGTCAATGGGATCCGGAAATTCTTCAAAATGTAGTGAAGAAAAAGATATCGATTGAAGATTATCTGGCCGAGTTAGAATCAGATAGATGTAGAACGATTTGTCGGCAGATAACGCGGTAAACACTTTGAAAGAAATGGAAGAACACGGCATGTGTAGTTTTCTGATCTATGAATTTAATTTGCCAGAAGAACTGGGATATGATGAAGATGGTAATCCAAAGTGGGTGTGCTGCTGCACGATGATCAAGTGGGGATTGAAAAGACAAGTGTGGGTATCATCAAAAAAATATGCAGCGTATCTGGTGCTCTGTGAACACCTTGAAGTGGAAAATGAATACGGATCAAGTAGGGGACTTGATTTGGAATTTTAAGGAAGGTGTGCTTGTGCCGTGGACATGGAGTGAATCAGGTCAGGATGTTTTTATTATTCCGAATACGATAAAACATTATTCCTTTCGAGTTGATATTATTCCGAAAATAGGATATACTATTTTCGGAAGAGAGGTACAATCTTTATGTATATGACGGTAAAGCAGGCGGCAGAAAAGTGGGGGATTTCTGATAGACGAGTGCGTATACTTTGCGCAGAAGGAAAAATCTTAGGTGTTACCCGTGAAGGGCGTAGTTGGATGATTCCGGCAGAGGCGAAAAAGCCAGAGGATGGGCGGTTTAAGGCAACAGAAAGTTTGCTGACGGTCATAGACAGGAAGAAAATGGAATTAGATTCCAGACGCCCACTGACAGAGGGAGAACTGGAACGTTTGACTGAGGAATTCATTATTGAGTATACCTATAACTCTAATGCAATTGAGGGAAATACGCTGACCCTGCGTGAGACAGACATGGTTTTGCGTGGGTTGACGATTGACAGGAAGCCGTTAAAAGACCATATGGAGGCAGTCGGGCATAAAGAGGCGTTTGGTTTTGTGCAGGATCTGGTAAAGGAACAGGCGCCTTTATCGGAGAGTATCATCAAGCAGATTCATTATCTTGTGTTGGCAGATAAACCACAGGATCGAGGGGTTTACAGAAAAATCCCCGTCAGGATTATGGGCACGAAACATGAGCCGGTACAGCCATATTTGATCCAGTCTGAGATGGAACAGTTGCTGCAGGCTTATAGAAATAGTAACGAACATATTATTAGCAGGCTCGCACGATTTCATATTGAGTTTGAGAGGATTCATCCTTTTATTGACGGAAACGGCAGAACTGGAAGGCTGCTTGTGAATTTGGAATTGATGAAAGCCGGATATCCGCCGATTGACATTAAGTTTACAGATCGCATTTTTTATTACAATGCGTTTGATGAATACCATGTAAAGCATAATCTTGGTACAATGGAAAAGCTGTTTGCAGGTTATGTGAATGCAAGACTGGATCGTTACTTGATGATTCTGGAAGAATAACCATACAAGAGAGGCTTCGGGTCAAGACCATATAATCCGTTGATTGCAAATACATTTTTCAGAGCTGGTTTTATTGAGGCATGGGGACGTGGAATCGAAAAAATCTGGAATTAAAAAAAGAGAAGGTTCTAGTCAAAAAGGAAAATGGATTATTTTATAACTATATTTCACACAATTCAACAATAATATTACTTTGCTGGTACAGCCAGTCCGTAAATTTTTTCGGGCTGGCTATTCCTGTTTCTTTGCAAAATTATCTATCTTGAAAAATGCTCATGCACGGTAAAGAAGCAAGAAATCAAAAACAAGAGATAGATTGCCAGCACCACACTATTCCCACAATGCCGACGACAACGGAATCCCTCTCATTCATTCATACTTGTTTCCAAACTGCAATAATGCTGATGCAATTCATATATTTTTTACGGAAAATTCATTTGCCAATTCGCCTACAGTAAAATCTTTTTTTGCATTTATTGTTATCATCATCTCAATAAGCCGTTCTGCTTT
>CAMKHH010000038.1 GCA_946412445.1 uncultured Eubacterium sp. | reverse complement strand
TTTTCATCTTTAAGTAGTTTTCATATCCTGCTTCTCGTAATTTACAGGAGGGGCATAAACCGCATCCATCTCCAATGATTCCGTTATAGCAGGTAAGGGTTTTGGTTCGAATTTCCTCCAGGCAGTCAAGATGGTCGGCGAGTTCCCAGGTCTGTGCCTTGTTTAGCCACATGAGCGGCGTGATAATATTAAAGTCATAATCCATTGCAAGATTCAATGTGACATTCAGAGATTTTACAAAACTGTCACGACAGTCCGGATAGCCGGAAAAATCAGTCTGACATACGCCGGTGATGATGTCACGGATTCCCTTTCCCTTTGCATAGATTGCCGCGTAACTTAAGAACAGATGATTCCGTCCTTCTACAAAAGTGTTTGGATAATCTCCCTCGTAATCAGGTGCATCCATCTTGATATCATCTCTGGTCAGTGCATTGGGACTGAGTTGTTTTAAAACAGGGAGACTGAGAATCGGGTATTCCAGCCCCAGATTCTGGCAGATATTCTTTGCTGCTTCAAGTTCCAGCTTGTGTTTCTGACCATAGTCAAATCCCATAGTAATTACATTCTCTTTTCCGTATTTCTCAATTGCCCAGTAGAGGCATGTAGTGCTGTCCTGACCGCCGCTTAAGACGACAAGTGCTTTTCCTTTATACATGGATTTTACTCTCTTTCTTTTCTTGTGTTTTTAAAATTTAATGCGGGGTATTTTTCGAATAAAGTGATCAAAAAGTATCCAGCGACTGCGGGGAAAGCCTGGCCGATGCTTAAATTTACAGCAAGCAGCGGATAAGGCATTCCTGTAATCCCAGAAAGCCAGAGCGGAACGATCAGCCCTGGACCAGCAATGATGGGAGGAATAACAAAGAGTTTGTTCCCGTGAAAACGCCGTACCAGATACACAGCAAAACTTGTGATAATCCCGACAAATGTACCGCCTAAAATGTCTAAAATACCCATTCCACCCATCAGCAGATTACTGATCAGGTTTGCAAGTCCAAGCGGAACCACAAGAAAAGGATACAGATACGAAAGCGCATACAGACTTGTAGCAATTCGAATCTGATAGGCACCAAATGAAAAGGATTGGGTGAAGTAGATGATCACGACGTAGAGTGCAATAACGACTCCGGAAAGTGTGAGTTTCTGTGTCTGCTTCATAATAGGTTCTCTCTTTCCTGACAGGTGAGCCTAAACGTCAATAAAAAAGAAAGGTGATTGCTCACCTTTCCCGTAACATTCAAAACACAGGGGAATTCTTCCCATATAAATCCATAGTTTTGTTTATTGACAGGATGGTTACGAACTGTCATTATTTTTTTATCTTCTCCATTATAAGGGAACAAGGCTGATTTGTCAAATCGCAGCTCTTTTTCCGGTAATTTCATAAGCCCGTATTTCGATGATAGCTGCGGGTCCAGCCGTCCAGAAGCTGGTCTATATCCCTGGGCAGGACCACTTCCTGAGCCTTGCGTATCTTATCATCCATCTCTTGCTTCGTCTTGGAATCAACTCTCTTTTCATCACACAGGCGTTCGTATATATCCTTCCCTTTGTTGAAATAGGCAGAGTACAAATAGCTCCGCAGAGATGCTCCCGAATGAAGAATCTCATTCGCCTGTCCAAAACACTCAAAAGCTTCCTCTGTCTGAAACAGCCTTACATAGGCACATCCCATATTGTTATAAATGCTCCCAAGGAACTGCGCCCCCAAATTGCTGTCTTTTGACTTTTTCTGTGCCTGTGTATATACCCGAATTGCATTGATATATTTTTCATGGTTAAAGAGATAATCGCCTTTCATCTTCAGCCGTACCACCTCAGGCTGTTCTTCAAAAACCTTCAGCTGTTTGTTTATCTCTTTAAACTCGGCAAAAGAAAGATAATTGATTTCTTTAAAAACAGGCAGAATGAATTCTCCGATACTCCCTCTTTCATCCAGTAAACGAAAAAGTTTCTGATATAACCTTGTTAAATTCAGCTCATTCTTAATCCAGAAACATAGTCCCTCATTGATGATGGTCTCGTCCAGCAGATAGATATTGTGATATATATAATAGCATAATTCCTCTATGGAATAGATATTCATGCTTATACTTTCGATGTAATACGGAGTTTTTGCGCGCTTTACCTGACATAATATATATCCCATATCTCTTAACCCTCCATAGTTTCATTCCAGACCCTGCCGCTGCTTGGAAACATCTCTCCAAAACCCAGATCCTCCACTGTAATCTGGCATCTCTTCGGTGAATCATACTCCAGATGAAGGTGGAGTCTGGTCGTCTTGTTGGGGCGCACAGGCAGTTCAGGAAGTGGCATCGTATACCGTTCCCTCTTACCGTCTTCCATACTGCTGACCACAAAGGTCAGTTCATTGGTATTATCCAATATCAATTCACAGTTTTTTGATGCTTCATACCAGTTCACCCCGGCTCCAATCATCGCATAGTGAGCTGGAGAGCCATTAATGCTCATATCCATGCCAATATTATGTTTCACTATGGCATTACCCACGAACAGATATCCTTTGAGCTTCCGTTCCTCAACCTTCTCATAGGCTGCAAAGCATGCACCTTTGGCATAAAGGTTATTGCCGTAAAAAACATGTCTCCGGTTTCTGCACAGTAACGCCACAGAGCGCACCGCCCAGTTTTTGTCGAACCCTTCGCCAATCAAAAACACACTGGAATAGATGTCATTTCCAAAAGAATCCTCTATCAGACGGTAGAAATCATCATCCCTCTTTTTTGTATCCGATGAAAGCTTTTTCACCTTCCCGGAAGTCACCATAGCAGTCACAGGCTTTGTTCTATTATCCAGCTGCAGGCTGGAAAATGTAACCTCATTCTGGTTAAAGGAGAAAAGAGCCACCCTCCTGCCCCAGATTTCTGGTTTCTGATACAGCGCATAATAATAAAAGCTCTCATCATAATCCTGTAAAAAACATCTTGTTCGCGGAATGCCAATCTTCTCATATGCAAACCGGATTGCATCAACCAGAGAACGGGTCAGCGACGGAACAGTAATCATCATACCCGAAATCTGTTTCTCCGGTTCCGTCACACCCAGCATCCGGATTGCATTCTTCAGATAAATTGCAAGAAGCAGTCCGGCTCCATACTCCTGACCATCAATAATGGTTGAATTCCCATTTGCACATAAATCATAGAGCTGGTCAATCAGTATCCCATTCTGATGTTCAGCAAAATATTCTGCTTCCAATCCAAAATGCCACTCATTTTTTCCCAGGCTCTTACTTAACACCGTAGGAAATGCATACTGGCTGCTTCCCGCTTTAGTCTCCGCTAAAACTGCATCCTTCACGGCACGATCGAAATAACAAATCTGGGATTCTTTCGGATTTAATTCAAATCCGATTATCAAATTCCTCTGTTCCATCCTTAGCCTCCACTTGTCAACTCACAGATTCATTAACTCATTAATTGAAATGCAGACTCCGCAAACGCTTCCTGCTCCAGATACTGTCTGACGGATGTCTCCATAGCCTCCTGATTTCCCAGAGCCTTGAAAGCCAGAATCTGATTCAGCAATTTATAGCGCGTTCTTCCACCTGTATCCACCCCGGGCAAAACCATCTGCCTGCGGGGCGTTGTTTTTATATTTCCATCCTTCTCAACAGTCAGATAGTAGGATAAAGTTTCACCATAAAACAGTAAAAACTCCTTTGTAAAGATTCCCTGATAAACATCACGCATAGGCTCACTCTTAAAGCTGACCGCCTCTGCATCCCGGTGATGCAGCGAATAGTGAATGATTACCTTACTTCCCCTGCTGAATCGTTCCTCGACAAATACTTTATCTTCCACCTGATAGGCTTGTATCAGATGGAGCGGAAGCTTTTGGAAAAAAGCAAACCGCAGTCCCTTTCTTTCGAACTCGGCAAGAAGTTCCTCCGCATGCTGCTCCTGTTTTTCATTCAGTCTCTTACAGGACGAGTAATATTTTAAAAGAGCCAGATGACAGATTATATCCAACTCCCAATCCCTCTCATAGGTTCTTTCCAGATATACAAAAAATTCCGGAGCCGTCTGTCGGTCTGTCATAAAATAGGCACAGGATATATAAGTCAGATATGCCAGTATCACCAGTTCTTTTCCCTGCTGCATGATATAGCTCTTTAAAATCTTTTCCCCACAATCCGGAAATTCCCGGACATACATGGAAAATACAAGGATCCTCTCGTCCAGCTCATAACTTTTCATTTCAAAACCCTTTGCTTTTTTCCAAAGGTAACTCATCCGCTCCACGGAACCCACATAATATCTGCATAAATAGCCCAATATGGTTTCGTCATATTTCCCCTGATGCAATACATAATCAGCAAGATATACCAGTTCTTCATCCTCCTGAAAATCAGAAGACACAATCATGCGGCTGGCCAGCTTCATCAAAACAGTGTCATCCGTGCCTTCTTCTCCCCACTGTGTAATAATTGAAAATGCCTGTTCATACAGCTCCTGTTCCACCAGAACAGCAATCGTATCTGCCCTGTTTATCTTTGCATACTCCTGCACATCCACCGTACACAGATAAGCTGCAAGCTTCTTTTCCGATGGATGTGCTTTATAATACTCCAACAGTTTCTTTCTGATGACTCCCCTGTATTCATCGGTAAATGCAGTGGATTCCGACGCCGTCTGATAGTTTTGCAGACTTTTACTATTCACATCCATCTGGGAAGGAAGTTCTTTACACAGATAGAGCAGCAGTCCTGTATCCCGAGGCATATAGTCAATACAGCCCCTGGCCAGATCCCTTTCTTCCATCAGTTTTTTCTTCTTGAAGGAAATAGTGGTTCCATATCTTCTCTTCTTCTCATCTTCAAACAAAATCTGGGCATCCCCACTGTAAAGCTTCACATAAGCGCACTGTTCTGATACCGGATAAACCTGTTCCTCCTTCAGTGAATCGTGGCACACAATCACACTCCGAATGCTTTTGTCCATAATCCATACTTTGTAAGTAAATAACACTTTCAGCAATGCCCCGGCCAGTTTCCCATTGTCTATGTCTGTGAGAAATTCCTGATAGATGACGGCATAGTCATCATTCATTCTGCCCTGCATCACCTGCTCCCTGGCGAACTGCTCCATGGCCTTTTTATAATTTATATATGTAGGCTTATCCAGACTCTTATTACGTATAACATTGGCATAAATAAATGCCCTTTTACGCGCACTCAAGGTGTTGCTGTATGCGAAATACATCCTGATTACCTGGGGAAGCACCTCATGATACTCCTCATCCATCGTTTCAATATAATATTCGTATAGGCGGGTAATCCTGATCTCATGGGAAACGGCAAGGCTATACCACTTAAAATACTCCCTGTTCACAGGTCTTCCCTTCATCACCAGTTTACAGATGGCTTCCAGCACCTCATCATTTGGAAAGCTGCTATAACCGGCAGACAGCAGCCGATATACCGATCCCTGGAATTCCTTCAGATTATCCGAAAGATAGGCAGCTCTTTTCAGAAGAGCTTCATTCAAAACACCTTGCTTTCTCGCAAAATTCAGCACCTGTACCATAAAAGGTGACAGTTTCCGCAAAAGTCCCTCCTGACGTTCCAGCACCTGGTATGCCTGAAGATACAAAAGCGGATTTTTACAGCCCATCTCAAATGTTCGTTCCATCAGGTGAAGCTGCTGCACAGGTGCATACCGGTATGTCTCATCTTCTTCCAGCAAAATATTTGCCAGATAAAAATCGTCAGGCTGCTGCTGAAAACAGGCCTTAATTTTAGGAAGTATGTCCTGCTTTTCCGGTGCCAGCAGGTTTACCTTTTTTGCCAGATAGAGATATACGCCCTTGTCCTGGGGAGTAGCCATCGGGATACTTCCTTCTTTAAATCCCCATAAAAGCTCCATGGCCTTCGGAATATTCTCATTGACAGCATAGATGTAGGCTTCATAAAAGAGCAGCGTGGAAGTCATACATTCCGCGCTGGTCAGTTCGTCCAAAGACTGAACCGACTTATCAAACCATGTTCTGTAATCCAGCCTGTGAAGCTGTAAACTAAGATAATCCCGGGCAAGTTCCAGGGTTTTGTGTTTTTTCAGTCCCTTAGGCCAAAGACGTTCTCCCTGGTCAATGCTGGCTTCTATCTCAAATTCCAGTGTCTGATGCACATTACGGATGATGATTTTACCAAATTTTTTCCCGTTACCAAGTTTGTCCTTTCTCACCACATATTCAAGGCCATAGACCCTGCCGATAAAATCATCGGTGGTGACCACTTTCTTTTCTATCTCAAGAAAGTCTCCGACAGCTTCAACCTCCATCCGTACATATCCCCAGGTGCTTTTATAGATGAAAAGGGTATCCTTCTGTGAATGATTGATTTGATAGACCCCTTTCTTATCCCTATCCATAGAAAGTACGATTGCTTCTTTTTTATGAGCAGCAATCAAAAATTCCTCCATATGCTGGTATGTAACCGGATTATGTGACATTCCTTTATAAAGTGCTGTATACACACAATTTTTTCCATTTAATATCCTGTAAAATTTGTCACTGGTAAACAGGCGAAATGCTTCACGCGGATCCTTCATTGCAAGACGTGTAAAATCCTCCAGCGTACGAACCTGCCCTTTGGAGGACTGAATCTCTACTTCCTCTATCCGGACAGTAACAGGCACTTTAAGCTCACCTATGTTACTGCTTAATACGATTTTTCCCTCTATCGTCTCCCCGTAAAGCAGTCCGCGAGTATCCACTCCATAAGTGATTTTACTGGTACTTCCCGAAAATTTATCTTTAGCCAGAACAATCCTGCGGTTATCCGATGTGACTACCCCTTTCACACGGCTGCCGTCCTCTGCTCCTACACTAAACTCCCCTTTTTGATTTCTCCCCTCCGGTATCTTCAGATGAATTTCAGACTCGGAGGTAATAAACGCCGGCACTTCATACTCGAAGCGGCCGTTAATGAGCTGTTCCATTCTTCTCTTCAACGTTCTTCACCATGCCTTTATCTCTTGACTTCGTGTTATTTATCATTATAATAAAGTTAATTATACACTACAAATAATAGTGATGCAATGCGAAGTCGAGGAGAAAAAAATATGCTTAAACATAAAGACCATTTCCATGGCAGTGACCTGGAAAAAATAGAACAGATCTATGGTATTAAAAAAGAAGAGATTATAAGTTTTTCAGCAAATGTGAATCCCCTGGGCATTTCCAGCCATCTGCGGAGTTCTCTTTCTGCCAATCTGGATGCCATCACCACATATCCGGACCGCGAATATAAGGCCTTACGTTCCTGTATTGCAGAATATGCGGATACCCAGATTGAAAATATCATCGTAGGAAATGGATCCACAGAATTGATTTCACTGTTCATCCAGAACTACAATCCCAAAAAAGCCCTGGTCTTAGGCCCCACCTATTCCGAGTATGAACGGGAAATCACACTCGGCGGGGGTACTACCCTTTATTATCCCTTAAAGGAGGAGCAGGACTTTCGGATGGATGTGAATGATTTCTGCAGTCACCTCCATGACGGACTGGACCTGCTGGTACTCTGCAATCCCAACAATCCAACCTCCACTGCCATCAATTCTGTACAGATGAGGCAGATTCTGGATGCCTGCCTTCAATTTGGAATTTTTGTCATGGTGGATGAAACTTATGTGGAATTCACAGATGCCGCCGATCATATTACCTCGATTCCACTGACCAATTACTATACGAATCTGATTATACTAAGAGGTACCTCCAAGTTCTTCTCCGCACCCGGGCTTCGGCTGGGATACGCCGTAACCGGAAACCAGGATCTTATCAAACAGATGAATACCCGCCAGAATCCCTGGTCTATTAATTCACTGGCCGAGATTGCCGGCCGGCTCATGTTTCAGGACAAGGAATACGTGAAAGAAACCAAAGGATTAATCAAGAGTGAACGCGACCGGCTGTATTATCTGCTCTCTGGTTGGGATACTCTGAAAGTTTACAAACCAATGGGGAATTTTCTGCTGGTACGCATCCTGAAAAGCGGTATGAATGCCGATATACTGTTTGAGCACTGTATCCGAAAAGGGCTGATGATCCGCAACTGCTCCACCTTCCCGTTCCTGGATAACAGTTATATACGCTTTTGTATTATGCGTCCTGAGGAAAATGACCGATTAATGGGCGCATTTAAGGAAGCCCTGAACGAGACGAAGCCCGTCTCGTGAGCTTCGCTTCGCTTATCTATTCCATATATCCGCCCTTCATTGGGGATACGGCGTGTTGTGAGTAGAGTTTCAGAACACCGCTTTTGTATTTTGCTTCCTTCGGCTTCCATGTTTTCCTTCTTTCT
>CAMKHH010000037.1 GCA_946412445.1 uncultured Eubacterium sp. | reverse complement strand
TCAATATCGGGAATCAGATTTGCTTTTCCGGAAGGTGTCAATTTTCTGGCGAAAGCATTTACAGCCACAGGAGCTGCAGGGATTTTGCTGTTTTCCGGGAGGGGCAGGAAAAACTGGGCACTTAGAATCGCAATGGGGGCATACGATCTGTATAATATAACCGGATGGCTTTCGGATGTACTTTCCTATTCCAGACTTCTGGCTTTGGGGCTGGCTACGGGGGTTATTGCTTCCGTAATCAATCAGATGGGCAGTATGGTGGGGGGCGGAGTGACAGGCGCTGTAATATTTACAATTATATTCATTGCTGGACATGTCCTGAATCTGGGTATTAATTTACTGGGGGCCTATGTCCACACCTGTCGTCTGCAGTATGTGGAGTTTTTTGGCAAATTTTACGAGTCCGGCGGAAGGGAATTTATACCGTTTCGTGCAAATACAAAATATGTAGATATTGAAGGAGGGAATGGAGATGAATGAAATGGGTTTAGTTTTAGCAGTTTTGGGTGCAGTGGCGGCGGCAGGTCTTGCCGGGATCGGTTCTGCATACGGTGTGGCTGTGGCTGGTCAGGCAGCGGCTGGGGTTGTAACAGAGGATCCGTCGAAGTTCGCTAAGGTTCTGCTGCTGCAATTATTACCTGGCACGCAGGGAATTTATGGACTCCTGGTAGCATTTGTTACACTGAGCAGGATTGGCCTGCTGGGCGGTAACATGTCCACAATTTCCTGGCAGACAGGTCTTATGATTTTCTTTGCCTGTCTTCCGGTAGGACTTGTTGGATTGATTTCTGCGAGACAACAGGGCAATACATCCGTGGCATCTATTGGAATTGTGGCAAAAAAACCGGAACAGTTCGGTAAATCCATGCTGTTTCCTGCTATGGTAGAGACCTATGCAATCCTGGCTCTTTTGATTTCAATCCTGGCAGTCACCTCAATTCCTGTTTAAGGGGGTAACATCAATTCAGGGAAAGGGGGTTGTAACCCGCATGAGTGGATTAGATAAGATGACACAGCAGATTCTTTTGGAAGCACAGGAAGAGGCAGAGAGGATACTTGCTGATGCAAAAAGAGAGGCAGAAGAAATTCTGGCGCAGGGGAAAAATGAATGTGAAGCCTGGGATAAGGAGTCTTCTGGCCTTCTGGATAAGGAATTAAAAGAATTTCGTGCCAAGGGCGCCTCTGCCCGGGAACAGAAAAGACGCAGAGCGATACTGAAAGCAAAACAGGAAATCATTGCGGAGATGATTGAAAAGGTCCGTAAGCGGATGCATGAGGCTGACAGCGATGAGTACTTTGAATTTTTAAGGCAGACGTTTGGGAAATATTGTCAAAGAGGCGAGGGGCGGATGTTTTTGAGCACCCGTGATCTGAAAAGAGTCCCACAGGGGTTTTTGGCTTCTATAGAGAAAACTGCTGGAGAAAAAGGCGGATCTGTCCGGCTTTCAAAAGAACCGGGTCAGATAGCGGATGGATTTCTTCTGATATATGGAGATATTGAGGAGAACTGCACGTTTGAGGCTTTACTCGAAGCCAACAAAGGCAGGCTGGTCGATCAGGTGAATCAGATGCTATGGAGGGAGTGCGATGGCTGATCATTCTTTTGTGTATGCGGTTGCACGGATTCGCTCCATGGAAACAAAGCTGTTTTCGGAAAGCGAAATTGAGCAGCTGCTGGCTTGTAAGACATATGGGAATTGTGTTTCTTTTTTGACAGAAAGAGGATGGGGTTCATCCGGCCAGGCTTTGGATGCGGATTGTATATTGAAGTGTGAGAGCGGGAAGACATGGGAGGCAATCAAAGAATTGAATGTGGATATGTCTGTATTTGACATTTTGTCCTTTCAGAACTTGTATCATAATCTGAAAGCAGCCATAAAGGAGACTTGCACCGGTTCACCGGGCGCTAACATTTATTTTTCGAATACGTCCGTTCCAAAAGAGGAGATGATCCGCATCGTTCGGGAAAAGGATTTTAAATCACTCCCGGAACACATGCAGGAAGCTGCGGATGAGGCGTTGGAGACGATGCTTCAGACAAGAGACGGACAATTGTGTGATATTATCATAGACCGTGCCTTGCTGGAGAACATACGAAGAACCGGAGATGTATCCAAAGAGGCTGTGATTCGTTCGTATGCCAGTATTATCGTGACGCTGGCAGATATCAGGATCGCCGTCAGGGCGGCGAAGGCGGGAAAGAACAGACAATTTTTGGAGCGGGCATTATCTCCTTGTGATGCTTTGAATCTGGACAGACTGATTCAGGCAGCAGTATCCGGCGTTGAAACGGTCTGCACTTATCTGAGGGAAGAAGGCTTTTCCGATGCAGTCGATTGCCTGAAGAAATCCAATTCGGCTTTTGAGCGGTGGGGTGATAATCGCATCATTTACACGATTCAGCCTCAAAAGTATCAGTCATTTTCCGCAGGACCTCTGCTTGCTTATGTTCTGGCCCGGGAAAATGAAATTAAGACCGTACGGATGATTCTCACCGGGAAGCAGAATGAGCTTTCGGAAGATGCAATCCGGGAAAGGGTCAGGGTGATGTATGTATAAAATAGCAGTTCTTGGGGCGTATGACAGTATCTATGGATTTGCAGCGCTGGGACTGGACACGTATCCTGTGAAAGATGAGGAACAGGCACTGAAGACTTTCCGGCAGCTGGCAGAAGATTCCTATGCTGTAATTTATATTACGGAGGCCACGGCGGCACAGCTGTTGGAAGAAATTGAGAAATATCGTAAACAGTTTCTGCCTGCTATCATCCAGATTCCGGGTATCACCGGAAATACGGGAGCAGGCATAGAGGGAATCAAAAAGTCTGTGGAAAAGGCCATAGGCTCAGATATCTTGTTTGGTGAAAATGTAGAAAGCAGGTGATGTTGACAGATGAGTACCGGGGTTATAAAAAAGGTGGCTGGTCCGCTGGTGATTGCTGCGGGTATGCGGGATGCGAATATGTTTGATGTAGTTCGTGTAAGTGAACAGGGACTGACAGGTGAAATTATAGAGATGCATGGGGATGAGGCATCCATCCAGGTGTATGAAGAAACATCAGGCTTAGGTCCCGGTGAGCCGGTGGAGTCTGAAGGAATTCCGCTGTCCGTAGAGCTGGGGCCCGGACTGATTTCAAGTATCTATGACGGTATTCAAAGACCGTTGGATGAAATTATGAAAATATCGGGAAACAGCCTGAAGAGAGGAATCAAGGTACCGTCTTTGAACCGGGAGAAACCCTGGAAGTTTGTTCCCATTGTAAAGATTGGGGACGAAGTGGAGCCAGGCGATGTTCTTGGGACAGTGCAAGAGACGATTGTTGTAAATCATAAGATCATGGTTCCCGTCAAAATCCGGGGTACGGTAAAGGAAATCCAGACAGGAGAATACAAAGTTGATGAGGTAATCGGTGTAATCAGTACCGCTGATGGAGATAAAGAAGTTACCATGATGCAGAAATGGCCGGTTCGTATAGGACGGCCGTATCAGAAAAAACTTCCTCCCAGGATGCCGCTCATTACAGGGCAGAGAGTGGTGGACACCTTTTTCCCGATTGCCAAAGGAGGGGTTGCAGCAGTTCCTGGTCCTTTCGGAAGCGGGAAGACAGTAATTCAGCATCAGCTTGCAAAATGGGCAGAAGCAGACATTGTGGTGTATATTGGCTGCGGCGAGCGCGGTAATGAGATGACGGATGTTTTGAACGAGTTTCCTGAATTGAAGGATCCAAAGACCGGACAATCCCTGATGCAGAGGACGGTGTTGATTGCAAACACTTCTGATATGCCTGTGGCGGCTCGTGAGGCATCTATCTATACCGGCATCACGATTGCAGAATATTTCCGTGATATGGGATTTTCCGTGGCATTAATGGCAGATTCCACCTCACGCTGGGCTGAGGCACTCAGAGAAATGTCAGGACGCCTGGAGGAGATGCCAGGAGAAGAAGGTTATCCGGCTTATCTGGGAAGCCGCCTTGCCCAGTTCTATGAGCGTGCAGGGGATGTGATTTCAATCGGGAAAGAAGGGCGGGAAGGCGCTTTGTCCGTGATTGGTGCTGTTTCACCACCAGGCGGTGATATCTCAGAGCCGGTATCTCAGGCAACACTGCGCATTGTTAAAGTATTCTGGGGTTTGGATTCGGATCTGGCTTATAAGCGTCACTTTCCGGCAATTAACTGGCTGAAAAGCTATTCTTTATACCTGGACGATATGGAAAGATGGTTTAATAGGAATGTGGCATCTGATTGGATGACGTGCCGTCAAAAAATGATGTCTCTTCTGCAGGATGAGGCGGAACTGGAAGAAATCGTAAAAATGGTCGGAATGGATGCTCTTTCAGCAGGAGACCGTCTGAAAATGGAAGCGGCCAGATCGATCCGTGAAGACTTTCTGCATCAGAACTCTTTTCATGAAACAGATACCTATTCTTCCCTGAAAAAGCAGCATCTGATGATGCAGCTGGTTCTGTCCTGGTATGAAAGTGCGGCAGAAGCATTGGGTCAGGGAGCAGGAATGAATGACTTGATTAAGCTTCCGGTCAGAGAGAAAATCGGAAGGTTTAAATATGTCCATGAGGATGAATTAGAAAAAGCATTTGAGGCAATCATGAAAGAAATCTATGAAGAGACAGCAGAGGTATTGGGAAGGGGGAACCTGTAACATGCCAAAGGAATATAGAACAATACAGGAGGTAGCCGGGCCGCTGATGCTGGTTCGGAATGTAGAGAATGTCAATTATGACGAGCTGGGAGAAATCGAACTTGCAAACGGAGAGAAACGCCGCTGCAAGGTCCTGGAGGTCGATGGGGGAACCGTGCTTTTGCAGCTGTTTGAAAATTCTGCCGGAATTAATCTCTCCAACAGTAAGGTAAGGTTTTTGGGGCGGTCTATGGAGCTTGGGGTTTCCCAGGACATGTTGGGGCGCGTGTTCGACGGTCTGGGCCGGCCAATAGACGGAGGACCCGAAATTTTACCTGAGGAGCGCCGGGATATTAACGGACTTCCCATGAATCCGGCTGCAAGAAACTACCCCGAGGAGTTTATACAGACAGGAATATCCGCAATTGACGGGTTAAATACGCTGGTCAGGGGGCAGAAGCTTCCTATCTTCTCCGCATCAGGGCTGCCCCACGCACAGCTTGCGGCACAGATTGCCCGTCAGGCGAGGGTGCGGGGGAAAGACGAAAAGTTTGCAGTAGTATTTGCCGCTATGGGCATCACATTTGAAGAATCCAACTTTTTTATAGAAAGTTTCAGAGAAACAGGAGCCATTGACCGAACGGTTCTTTTTGTCAATCTGGCCAATGATCCTGCAGTAGAGCGTATTGCAACACCTAGAATGGCTCTGACAGCTGCCGAATATCTGGCCTTTAAGGAAGGGATGCACGTACTGGTTATCCTGACTGATATTACGAACTATGCAGATGCACTTCGGGAAGTATCAGCCGCGCGTAAAGAGGTTCCGGGCCGCAGGGGATATCCGGGCTATATGTACACGGATCTGGCTTCGTTGTATGAACGGGCAGGGCGGCAGAAGGGGAAGGAGGGTTCTATAACCATGATTCCAATCCTCACGATGCCTGAGGATGACAAGACGCATCCCATCCCTGATCTGACCGGATACATCACAGAAGGGCAGATTATCTTAAGCCGGGAGCTGTACCATAAAGGTGTTACTCCGCCAATTGATGTACTTCCATCCCTGTCACGATTAAAGGACAAAGGGATTGGGGAAGGAAAAACCAGAGAAGACCATTCGAATACCATGAATCAATTGTTTTCCGCTTACGCACGGGGGAAAGACGCAAAAGAACTGATGGTAATTCTGGGTGAAGCGGCACTCTCTGATACGGATCTGCTATATGCCAGATTTGCAGAAGCATTTGAGAAGGAATACGTAAATCAGGGTTATACAACAAACCGCAGTATTGAAGAAACACTGGATATCGGCTGGAAGCTTTTAGGGATACTGCCAAAGAGTGAATTAAAGCGCATCGATGACAGGCTCCTGGAGCAGTACTACGTATCGGATGACGGCAGAAGTAACGGAGAGGGGTGATGCTGCATGGCAAAGGCTCAGGTAAACCCGACCCGCATGGAACTAACCAGACTAAAGAAAAAACTAGTCACCGCCAGCCGTGGGCATAAACTGCTGAAAGATAAGCGGGATGAGTTGATGCGCCAGTTTTTGAACATGGTCCGGGAAAACATGGAACTGAGAAAAGAGGTAGAGGCAGGAATACAAGCTGCGAATAAAAATTTTGTCATTGCCAGGGCGGCCATGTCTGAGGAAACACTGCACACGGCATTGATGGCACCAAAACAGGAGGTCTATCTGGAGGCAGAGAAGAAAAATGTGATGAGCGTGGAGCTCCCTGTATTTGAGTATCGGACTCGCACTGCAGATACAAATGATATCTATGCCTATGGCTTTGCATTTACATCAGGAGATCTGGATGATGCAGTAAAGTCCCTGGCTGATGTGCTGCCACAGATGCTGCAATTGGCGGAAAAGGAAAAAGACTGCCAGCTGATGGCCGCTGAAATTGAGAAAACAAGGAGACGGGTAAATGCTCTGGAACATGTAATCATACCTGAAACAAGAGAAAATATCCGGTATATTACCATGAAGCTGGACGAGAATGAGAGAAGCTCACAGATTCGGCTTCTGAAGGTAAAAGATTTGATGTTGGAGAAAACACATCATTACCAGGAAAAATAAAAATAAGTTTCGCTTTGTGAAACTTGTGTCTGAGGCGGCCGCAAAAGAGACTCCTCTCAACCGGGAATCCGGTCGGGAGGAGTCAGTCTTTAAGCATGTTTTGTATGTTTTTTTATGGCATCAAAGCTTTCGGAGCTGATTACATGCTCAATCCGGCATGCATCCTCGGCGGCAACCTTTGGATCCACGCCAAGCTGAACCAGAACATCAGAAATCAAAGTATGACGCTCGTAGATTTTAGCCGCAATTGCCAGACCGGATGGGGTCAGCTTGATATGACCGTCTTCATCCACTGTAATATGATCAGCTTCTCTCAGATGCTTCATGGCAACGCTGACGCTGGGCTTTGAGAAACCCATCTCAGTTGCTATATCAATAGACCGAACAGCGGGCTGACGCTGGCTTAAAATTAAAATAGTCTCCAGATAATTTTCCGCAGATTCCTGTATCTTCAATTTAATCCTCCATTCCTTTCCTTGAAAGCAGTATGTTTTCCATTTAATTTCATTTTAAATCCGATTAGTTTTAGTTTACCATAAATTGCAGACACAAGCAAGCTGCACCCGGGTAAGTTCCTAATTCACAAGCTTTTTATTTGTATGCCGGAACAAATCATGCTACAATAGTGTTATCATGTACACCAGAAGAGGTAACTATGGATAAAAGGGACAGAAGAAAAGAGCTGCGTAAGGCGCAAAGGAAGAGGGAAGTTCGTAGAAATATCATAATTCTCTGTATACTGGCCGTGCTTTGTATAACCGCAATTGTCATTCTGGCAGCCGGGCTGCGTAAGGATAAGTCACCAAAGACAAAACAGACGATTGCAGTGGGGAACGCCGGTCAGCCAACACCGGAAACGGATGTCATAAGCACTCCAGAGCCTGCAGCCGCAGCCATTACGGTAAGTGCCGCGGGAGACTGTACACTTGGTTCAGATGTGAATTTCGAGCCTTCCACCAGTTTTGTTACGAAGTTCAACGAAGTGAATGACCCGGGGTATTTCCTGGGTAATGTACGCGACATCTTCGCATCCGATGATCTGACCATCGTGAATCTGGAAGGCACACTGTCAAATCAGGGAGAACGCGCGGATAAGCAGTTTGCTTTTCGGGGAGATCCTGCTTATACAGAGATCCTTACCAGTGGCTCCGTGGAGGCTGTAAATCTGGCGAATAACCACAGTAAGGATTATGGTGAACAAAGTTACGAGGACACAATTTTTCATGTGGAATCAGCTGGTATCACCAGTTTTGGTTACGAGCGGACAGCCTTAAAGGAGATCAAGGGTGTTAAAGTAGGACTTGTGGGTACATATGTTCTGAAGGATGGAATTGAAAGTAAGCAGGGAATGCTGGACAATATACAATCGCTTCAGGAGCAGGGAGCGCAGCTGATCATTGCCAGCTTCCACTGGGGATCGGAAAAAGAGTACACACCGGATCCGGTACAAAAAGAGCTGGCCCATGCGGCGATTGACGCCGGAGCGCATCTGGTGCTGGGGCATCATCCCCATGTCCTGCAAGGTGTGGAGACATATAAAGATCGTTATATCTGTTATAGTCTGGGAAATTTCTGCTTTGGAGGCAACAAAAACCCTTCGGATAAAGACACCATGATTTTCCGGCAGACATTTACTGTGACAGGT
>CAMKHH010000036.1 GCA_946412445.1 uncultured Eubacterium sp. | reverse complement strand
CTTTGACTATGACAAATGGTAAAATATTCAGAAAGAGAAAATTCAATAAAATTTCTTAGACGGGGGTGTCGTATGGAATCCAGAGTAGAGAAGATTTTAGCGAAACAAGATAAGCGTATTGAATTAAAGGTTTACAGGGGGCATTTTGCAACACCGAATTCTCACATTTCTCACTATTTTGACATGACAACCATGAAATCCAGAGCATCAGAAGCGCGTGTTGCTGCTTATGTATTATCACAACGTTACAGTCATTCTACAGTTGTGGATACAATTGTCTGCCTGGACGGAACTCAGATTATCGGTGCCTATCTGGCGGAAGAGCTGATGCATACGGGCATTATGTCTATGAACAGGCACAATACCATCTATGTTACCGCCCCGGAGCTCATTGGTTCCGGTCATGTGATTTTCAGGGATAACTGCAGGAGTATGATAGAACACAAGAATGTATTACTTCTGACGGCATCCGCATCAACAGGCCAGCTATTGCGTAACTGCATTGACAGTGTTCATTACTACGGTGGAAAGATTGCGGGAATATCTTCTATATTCAGTAAGATATCTGAACTTAACGGGATTCAAATTAATACTATCTTCCGGCAGGAGGATGTACCGGCATACAAGAGCTATGCTCCGGGTGACTGTGAATTGTGCAGGAATAAAGTAAAACTGGATGCATTGATAAATGGATATGGGCATTCACGGTTGTGATGATATATAGAAAACCTGCCGGTGGCAGGTTTTCTATATATCTGTTATTGCTGCAATGCGTCCAGAGCTTTAAAAAATCCCGGATAGGAGATATCAACACAGTGGCTGCGCTCTATGGTACTTTCACCTTCTGCTGCAAGACCTGCGATGGCAAAGGACATGGCGATACGGTGATCAAGTCTGCTGTCAATTACCGCTCCGTGGAGCGGTTTTCCTCCCCGGATAATCATACCGTCTTCAGTTCCTTCGATATCACCCCCCATTGCGGAAAGCTCCTTTACCATGATATCCAGGCGATTGGATTCTTTTACCTTCAGCTCCTCGGCATCGCGTATGATGGTAGTGCCCTGGGCAAAGGAAGCCAAAACAGCAATGATTGGTATTTCATCTATCAAAGTGGGAATTATTTCTCCTTCTACTATAGTTCCATGGAGACTGGAGGCTTTGATCAATAAATCAGCAACAGGCTCAAATCCCTGCTTATGTATATTCAATAAAGTAATATCTCCGCCCATAGCTTTACATATTTTAAGGATACCGTCCCGAGTAGGATTAATGCCTACATCTTTCAGTAAAATCTCAGAGCCCGGAATTAAAAGAGCTGCCGCTATAAAATAGGCGGCCGAGGAAATGTCACCGGGAACTGTAATCTTTTGTCCGTTCAGAATAGGATTTGGGACAATGGATGCCGTTGTGTCATGTGACTCCACATCTGCCCCAAAGCAAGAAAGCATAAGTTCCGTATGGTTTCGCGATAAATATGGCTCTGTCACTGAGGTTTTTGTATCAGCATATAGTCCGGCCAACAGCACACAGGATTTCACCTGGGCAGAGGCGATTGGAGATGCATAATGAATCCCCCGAAGCTGCTGTCCTTTAATCTGAAGCGGTGCGCAGTCATTGGATTTTATGCTCCGGATATCCGCACCCATGGAGAGCAGAGGAGATATAATCCGTTTCATGGGGCGCTTTTGTATGGAAGCATCACCTGCAAGTTTACAGGAAAAATCCTGTCCGGACAGAATTCCGGAAATCAGACGCATGGTTGTACCGCTGTTTCCACAGTCTAATGCAGTTTCGGGTGCCTGCAGTCCACGCAGTCCCTTTCCGCGGACCATCACACGGTCCTCTTGCTTTTCAATCTGAATTCCCATTTTTTCAAAACAGGAGATTGTAGAAAGACAGTCTGCACTTTCCAGGAAATGACTGACTTCGGTAATCCCCTCACAAAGTGCACCCAGCATAATTGCACGATGGGAAATCGATTTGTCTCCGGGAACTGAAAGCTCTCCTAGCAGTGGCTTTATAAGTTTATTAATCTTCATATTCTCTCCTTTTAAATAGATGGAAATCATTCACGCACATGAATCCGGTAATTCCGGTCTGTCAGTACTAAAGCCGCTTTTCTGTAGGAATCCTCCTGATAAAATTCGATGCGTAATACACCCTCCTCAAACTCACGGTTATGAATGATGCCGATATTCTTGATACTGATGCTGTTCATGGCCAGTAATGTGGTAATGGTGGCTATGCCGCCGGCCTCATCATAGATATCACAATACAGGACATAATCCTTATTCAGGGGCCCCAGAACCGTATCGGGAAGAGAATCCCGATAGTCACGTGACGCTTCAAACATAGCATATAATCCATCTTCATCGGAGGAATCCACCAGATTTCTGGCATCGGTCAACATCTCCTGAAAGGAATCAATTACCTTCAGAAGCATATCTCTGTTTGAAAGGCAGATATGCTGCCACATTACGGGAGAGGAGGAGGCAATCCGTGTGATATCTTTGAACCCTCCGGCAGCAATCAGCTTCATATACCCCTTCGAACCATCCAGGCGTGCGATTTCATTGACGAGAGCAGAGGCAACGATGTGTGGAAGATGACTGACCCCTGCCGTAATAAAATCATGTTCCCCTGGGGTGAGCCGTAAGGGTATGGCTCCAAGGGAATGCACCAGCTCTTCATATGCATCCACCCTTTGGGGCGCAATTTCCTCTGAAGGAGTGATGATATAGTATGCATTCTCAATCAGATAATCTGCCGAATTTTCAAAGCCGGTCTTTTCCGAACCGGCCATCGGATGACCGCCTACAAAATTGGAGTTCATTCCCAATTCCCGGACTGCCCGATGTATATCGCCTTTTACACTCCCTACATCGGTGAGGATGCATGAGGGGGAGATAATATCCTTTAAAGCTTTTAAATAAGAAATATTAGCACCCACAGGCGCACAAAGGAAGATATAGTCACAGGCAGCAAAACGTTCATCCACCTGCTCACAGCAAATCTGAATGACTCCATCAAAAGCGGCCTTATCCAGTGTTGCCTTTGTATGCGTATATGCCATGAGCTGATAATCAGGATGAAATTTCCGGATAGCCTTTGCTATGGAACCTCCAATCAGTCCCAGACCGATAAAGCCGATTTGCGTACCCATCACAGGGTCCTTCCTGCAAGACGGATATAGTCAGCCATTTCCTGCATTAATCTTTCAAAATTATCAAATCGAAGTGACTGCGGTCCGTCAGAGAGAGCGTGCTCAGGATCATTATGAACTTCTATCATCAGTCCATCTGCTCCGCAGGCAACCGCTGCTTTTGCCAATGGGGAAACGTAGGAGTAAACGCCGGTAGCATGACTGGGATCCACGATGATCGGAAGATGGGATTTATCCTTCACAACACATACCGCACTGAGGTCAAGCGTATTTCTGGTGGCTGTTTCATAGGTACGGATTCCGCGCTCACATAAGACTACATTCGGATTTCCCTCAGAAATAATATATTCCGCCGCATTCAGCCATTCGTCAATCGTAGCTGCCAGACCACGTTTTAAAAGCACCGGCATGCCGGATTTTCCTGCCTCACGCAAAAGGTGGAAATTCTGCATATTTCTCGCACCGATTTGAATCATATCCACATATTTTGAAGACGCTTCGATCGCAGCCTCGTTAATCACCTCACAGATGGTATTCAGTCCGTATTCTTTTTTTGCCTCCGCCATGTAACGCAGTCCCTCTTCCTCAAGACCCTGGAAGGAATAAGGGGATGTACGGGGTTTATATGCACCTCCCCGGACAAATTGTGCGCCTGCCTTTTTTACTTCGCCGGCAATCAGCATTAACTGTTCTTCTGTTTCAACGGCACAAGGACCGGCCATCACGGTCAGGGTATCAGGACCAATTACATGATTTTCTACCTTCACATAGGTGGGTTCGGGATGAAATTTTTTATTTGTCAGTTTATAACTTTCGGTAATAGGCACCAGCTTATCCACATAGGGCAAAAGCTGAAGATTTTCATTACAGAGTTTGTTTTTGTCACCGACAACGCCGATAATTGTTACCTGTTTCCCATGGGAAAGATGCGTTTCCAGTCCCTTGCTTTCCACAGCAGCCTGAACAGCCTTTACAGCAGTCTCAGGTGCCTGTGGCTTCATGACTATGATCATTTTATTATTCCTCCCTGAATTATAAGCAAATTGTGCTTCTATTCTACTAAACATAGCGACAAAAGTCAACAATTTAACACGTTGAAGTTTTACGGTTTAAAGTGAAAGCGAAGAATTTTCAGAAAAGAGAAATAAAGAATGTATAAAGTGGATAAAATACTTGAATTACACTGGATATTTTAGTAAAATATAGACATACAATAATTAGGGAGGTATTACATATGGACGTTTTCAGAACTGACAGAATCAGAAATGTGGTGCTGCTTGGGCATGGTGGTGCCGGAAAGACGACTTTGACTGAGGCTATGGCTTATCTTTCCGGTATCACAAACCGTCTTGGAAAGGTCGTTGATGGCAATACGGTCAGCGATTATGATAAGGAAGAAATCAAACGTAAGTTCTCAATTTCCACATCCCTGGTACCCATAGTCTGGGGAAAGAATAAAATCAACATATTAGATACACCCGGTTTTTTTGATTTTGTAGGGGAAGCAGAGGAGGCAGCTGCAGCTGCAGATGCGGCGGTCATAGTAGTCTCCGGTAAATCCGGTGTTCAGGTAGGAACACAGAAAGCCTGGGAACTTTGTGAAAAATATAAGCTTCCGCGTATGATTTTTGTAACTGAGATGGATATTGATAATGTCAGCTATCGCCAGGTGGTTGAACAGCTGACCGATTTATATGGCAGGCGGATTGCTCCGCTGCACATGCCCATCCGTGAAAATGAAAAATTCGTCGGCTATATTAATATTGTAAAAAATAAAGGCCGTCGTTATATTGATAAAGGTAAAAAAGAAGAGTGTGAAATTCCCGAATATTCAAAAGAATATCTGGAAAAATACCGGGATACCCTGATGGAATCTGTGGCAGAAACCAGTGAAGAATTCATGGACCGGTATTTTGGAGGAGAAGAATTTTCGGTGACGGAGATATCTTCAGCACTGTCTACGAACGTGAAAGAAGCCAGTCTGATTCCGGTGTGTATGGGAGCGCCCGTAACCCTTCAGGGTGTATCGAATCTTCTGGATGATATCTGTGGATATTTTCCTGACCCGGCGGAACGCAAGTGTGCAGGTGTTAATCAGGCAGGCAATGGAGTGTTTGAGGCAGATTATAACTTCCAGAAGCCGAAGTCGGCAGTTATTTTCAAAACAATTGCAGATCCCTTCCTTGGAAAATATTCTATGATAAAAGTATGCTCCGGCGTTATAAAAAGTGATGATATCCTTTACAATGTGAGCCAGGACAGCGAAGAGAAGCTGAACAAACTGTACATCCTGGAGGGGTCCAGGCCAATAGAGATACCAGAGCTTCACGCCGGTGATATCGGCGCAATTGCAAAACTGGGGGATGCCAAAACTGGTGATTCACTGGCTACCAAAACGCTTCCTGTTCTCTATGGAAAGATTGATATCTCGAAGCCTTATACTGCAAAGAGATACAAACCCAAGAATAAGGCTGATGTGGATAAAATCTCACAGGCATTTTCAAGAATGATGCAGGAGGATCAAACACTTAAAATTGTAAATGATTCGGCGAACCGGCAGACATTAATCTGGGGAATTGGGGATCAGCATATTGATGTGGTAGTCAGTAAGCTTCTGGACCGTTATAAAGTGGATGTGGAGCTCAGCCAGCCCAAAGTTGCATTCCGGGAGACGATTCGAAAGAAATCCGATGTGGAATCCAAATACAAAAAGCAATCGGGCGGACATGGACAGTATGGGCACGTCAAGATGCGTTTTGAACCTTCCGGAGATTTGGAAACTCCCTGCATCTTTGAACAGGAGGTCGTGGGCGGCGCCGTTCCGAAAAATTACTTCCCGGCTGTCGAAAAAGGATTACAGGATGCGGTTTTATCCGGTCCTTTGGCAGCATATCCGGTTGTAGGGGTCAAAGCGATACTTTATGATGGCTCTTACCATCCGGTTGATTCTTCTGAGATGGCATTTAAGACTGCCGCTACTATGGCTTTTAAAAAAGGATTTATGGAAGCAGGACCAGTATTGCTGGAGCCGATTGTAACCATGAAGATTGCGGTGCAGGATAAATTCACCGGGGATGTTATGGGTGATTTGAATAAGCGCCGCGGACGTGTACTGGGCATGAATCCCGATCAGGGTGGCAGCACAGTAATTGAAGCGGATGTTCCGGAACTTGAGATCTATGGATATGGAACGACACTTCGCTCCATGACCGGTGGAAGCGGACACTTTGCATATGAGTTTGCGCGTTATGAGCAGGCACCCTCCGATGTTCAGGAGAAGGAAATTGCCGCAAGAGCAAGTAAAATTAAAAATGTTGAGGATTAACCACTCTTGACAAATCTTCCTGTTATGGTAGAATAAGTAACAGTTCAGCCACGCGGATGGGTGAACTGCTGCTAAAATGACGAAAGACATAGAAGAGGAATATTAAGAGTCTGCATATCATACGATGTGGATGAATTAGAGTGGTACCACGGAATTCAAGCCCTTTTCGTCTCTGATTTTGAAGACGGGAAGGGCTATTTAGATATTTCAAGGAGGAAAATCAGATGTCAGTACCTTATAATCATAAGGCGATTGAGGCAAA
Organism: uncultured Eubacterium sp.; assembly: GCA_946412445.1. GTDB lineage: Bacteria > Bacillota > Clostridia > Lachnospirales > Lachnospiraceae > Novisyntrophococcus. Next base: position 1,643 of record CAMKHH010000036.1, on the reverse strand, counting down.
GTGGCGTGTAAATTGGGAGAAGAATCCTGTAAATCCGAAAATGGATTTAAGCGGAGTGGAAAAGCGTAAGTATTACTGCCTGGATATGTTTCCATATCCATCAGCGAATGGTCTGCATGTCGGACATTGGCGGGGCTATGTAATTTCAGACGTCTGGAGCAGATATAAACTGTTGAAGGGGTATTATGTAGTTCATCCCATGGGATGGGATGCCTTCGGTCTGCCGGCCGAAAACTATGCAATTAAGATGGGCGTGCATCCGGCCGATTCCACGGCAAAAAATGTACAGAATATTAAAAAACAAATTCAGGACATTGCAGCCATCTATGACTGGGATATGGAAGTAAACACTACAGATCCTGAGTTTTATAAGTGGACCCAGTGGATTTTTGTTCAAATGTTTAAAAAAGGTCTGGCCTATGAAAAAGAATTCCCAATCAACTGGTGCCCGTCCTGTAAGACAGGGCTTGCCAATGAAGAAGTGGTAAATGGTAAATGTGAGCGTTGTGGCTCTGAGGTGACGAAAAAGAATCTGCGCCAGTGGATTTTACGTATCACGGAATATGCCGAACGTCTGCTAAACGATCTGGATAAGCTGGATTGGCCGGAAAAAGTAAAAAAGATGCAGTCTGACTGGATTGGAAAATCCTATGGTGCGGAGGTACAGTTCCCGGTGGAAGGACGTGATGAAAAAATCACGGTATATACGACCCGCCCGGATACGCTTCACGGTGCGACCTTTATGGTGCTTGCTCCGGAGCATGCTATGGCAGCATCTCTCGCTGCAGATGAAATGAAAGAAAACGTGGAAAAGTATATCTATGATGCTTCCATGAAATCCAATGTAGACCGCCTTCAGGATAAGGAAAAGACAGGCGTGTTTACAGGAAGCTATTGTATTAACCCGCTGAACGGAGCAAAAGTACCAATCTGGTTGTCTGACTACGTACTTGCGGATTACGGTACAGGTGCCATCATGTGTGTTCCAGCCCATGATGACCGGGATTTTGAATTTGCAACCAAATTTCATCTTCCAATTGTTCAGGTAATTGCAAAAGACGGCAAAGCGGCTGAAAACATGACGGAAGCTTACACAGAAGCTGCAGGAATTATGGTCAATTCCGGAGAGTGGAATGGTATGGAATCTTCTGTACTGAAAAAAGAAGCTCCCCATATGATAGAAAAGATGGAAATCGGAAAAGCAACGGTAAATTATAAGCTTCGTGACTGGGTATTCTCCCGTCAGCGTTACTGGGGAGAACCGATTCCGATTATACATTGTCCGAATTGCGGGAATGTTCCGGTGCCGGAGGAAGAGCTTCCATTACGCCTTCCGGAGGTGGAAAGCTATCAGCCGACAGGAACCGGTGAATCCCCCCTGGCAGCTATTGACGAGTGGGTAAACTGCAAGTGCCCGGTATGTAAAGCTGATGCAAAGCGGGAGACCAATACTATGCCGCAGTGGGCAGGTTCCTCCTGGTATTTTCTGCGTTACGTAGATAATAAGAACAAAGAAGCATTGGTATCGAAGGAAAAAGCATCCGAATATCTCCCGGTTGATATGTATATCGGAGGTGTGGAGCATGCGGTATTGCATCTGCTGTATTCAAGATTCTATACCAAGTTTTTATATGATATCGGAG
>CAMKHH010000035.1 GCA_946412445.1 uncultured Eubacterium sp. | reverse complement strand
GGTACAAAGTTTTCTTATATATTCACTAACGTATATGCTCGTCATAAATTTGCTCATGATAATAAAAAGAATCTTTAAAATAATTGATACCAACATGAGAAAATAGGCAGACTAATTAGGCACTCCTTCAAGGGTGCTTTTTCTATACGTAAATTTAAGCCAGATTGGAAGGTGAGGTGATGGCAAACAATGAAAACTTAAAACCTATACGAAGCAAGAGTGAAGCAAGAGAACTAGGTCGAAAAGGTGGTAAAGCCTCAGGAGAAGCCCGTCGCAGAAAAGCCGATTTCCGGAAGACCTTAAACCTGCTGCTTACTGCTGAGATAGACAGTCCCGAATGGACACCTATCTTGGAAACGCTGGGGCTTGATAGCACGCTCGAATCGGCTGTTAATGCAGCAATGATAAAAGAGGCCCTGGCAGGTGACGTGAAAGCATACACGGCTATCAGGGACACCCTGGGGCAGACAACGAAGTCAGATACAGACCTGGAAGAGCAGCTTGCTAAAGTTAATTTGATGAAGGCGCAGGCAGAAAAGGCGCAGAAGAAAGTACAGGTCCCGTCAGAGGACGAGACGGTAACGGACATGAAGGATCCTCACGATGTTGTGATACCGGAATTCTGGGATATCCTTGATGATACAGAGCATGAGCATCAGATAATCACTTCTGGACGAGCTGGAACTAAATCCAGTTTTGCAGGAGTATTGGGTATCAGTACAATTGTAAATGATGAGCCGACTGCTGTCGTGGTACTCCGAAAGCGGCATAACAAGATACGTAAGACGGTTTACAAGGAGATGATTCGTGCCATTACCAGGCTGGGACTCAGCAAGGATGAGTTTGACATTGGTATTACGCCAATGGAAATCCGGTATAAAAAGAATGGCAACGTAATCTATTTCGCGGGGTCTGACAGTATTGACGATACCAAGGGCATAATCGACGAGGATAAGCCGATACGTCTTGTTATGTTGGATGAACTCACAGAATTTTTCGATGTTGGCGAAGGCGAGGAAGAGCTGACCAACATTGAGGCAACTTTTGTTCGTGGAAATGACGAAGGATTCCGTATGGTGTACTTGTACAATCCACCAAAGAACCCAAATGCTGAAGTCAACGTCTGGTGCCAGAAGATGGAACTGCGGGACGATGTAATACACAAACACGTAGACTACAGGGATGTTCCGGTGAGCTGGTTAGGTAATAAGCTCTTGGAGTCTGCCGACCGCCTGAAAGAGATGGACTTTAAACTATACCGGTGGGTGTGGCTTGGTGAGTGCATCGGTGTGGATGACTTAATCTATTATATGTTTAACGAATCCCACATCAGGGAGCCTGAGGCAGAACAATATAAACTTATTGGCATTGGCGTGGATTACGGCCAGCAGAACGCTACCACGTACCAGGCTGCAGGTCTTAACATAAACAAGAAACGATTCGAAGGACTGGATGAGTTTTACCACTCGGGGCGAGATACCGGAAAACAGAAGAGTCCGTCTGATTACGCAAAGGAATTGATAAAACTTACCGATACGCTGCATGAAAAATTTTTTATGTGTACATCGACCCGTCGGCGAAAGGACTTGCAGAGGAAATCAAGCGGCTTGCAATGCAGAGTAGGGATTATGGCATTGCTGTCAAAGATGCGGATAATACTGTGGATATAGGAATACAGAGAGTACAGAAATGTCTTACATATCAAGTGCTATCAATATCTAATAGCCAGGTAAATCTGATTCGTGAGATGGGGACCTACGAATACGACCCGAAGACCATTGATTCAGGAAAAGAAAAGCCTCTGAAAAAAGATGATCACTGTGTGGATGGCCTACGGTATTTGGTTATGGGATTGTGGGATAAAATAAAATACTTCCTGCCGGCAGGAGAAAGAGAGGAATAAATGAATATAATTAAGTATCTAAATAAAGCAGGGTATGACACAATAGATTCTGGCTTTTACACTCTGATCGCTCTCTGGAAGAGCTGGTATATGGGAAATGTACGAAAGTTCCACCGTTATAAAATCTACAACGGCAAGCAGCATGTGACTTGTAGGCGTTTGAGCTTAGGGATGGGGAAGAAGGTATCCGAGGATATAGCTGATCTGCTCTTAAATGAAAGAGTAAAAATTACTATTGAGAATAAGACAACAAGTGAATTTGTTAAGGGTGTTTTAAAGAAGAACAACTTTTCTGTTTTTGGCAACGATTATCAGGAGCGTAAGGCTTATACTGGTACAGTAGCCTACGTGCCATATTTGGACAATGTGGAGGTAGATCAGGATGGAAATATCACGGGCGATGGCACAGTGAAAATCAATTACGTATCCGCACAGAACATCTATCCTCTTTCGTGGAGCAATGGGTACATTTCTGAGTGTGCATTTGTGTTTTCTAAAGTTATCATGCGGAAGAAGTATAAGCATATACAGATACATAAGCTGGTTGATGGACTCTACGAAATAGAAAATCATATTGTAGAAGCGTCAGCAGGCGCAGGGCGTGAGATACCAAAAGAAGAGTGGGCGGACCTTAAAGGGTTCGAATCTATGGCTGACAAAGTCTACACGGGTTCATCTGAACGACAGTTTGTTATAGACCGTCTCAATATTGCCAATAATACTGATACCAATGATGACGCAGACAATCCGATGGGTGTTGCCATATTTGCAAACAGTATTGATATTTTGCAGGGAATAGATACCATATATGACTCCTACATTAACGAATTCGTACTCGGTAAGAAGCGCATCTTTGCGGCTCCTGAAATGATGGGAACAGATATACTGGGAAATCCTGTGTTTGATACAGACGATGTGATATTCTATCAGCTTCCGGAGGATATGTTAAAAAGTGGAAAGGACCCCATTAAGTCGGTAGACTTAACTATACGAGCGGAGGAACATGAGAAAGCGATAAACGATAGTTTGAATATGCTTTCAATGAAATGTGGCTTCGGGCAGAACCATTATAGATTTGAAAATGGTAGTATCCAGACTGCAACGCAGGTAATCAGTGAAAACTCAGACATGTACAGGACTACGAACAAGCATGAGTTAATATTGGGCCCTGTTATGGATGAGCTGATAAGGATAATCGCAAGATTGGGAAAAGTACTGCAAAAGGCACTTGATCCAGAGACCAAACTTGTGATTGATTTTGATGATTCTATCATTGAAGATAAAGTAGCAGAGCGACAGAGTGACCGGCAGGATGTGAGTATGGGGGCAATGACACTGACAGAGTACAGAGCCAAATGGTACGGTGAGACCGAACAGGAGGCTGCGAAACATGTCATTGATGATACTCCGGATCCGGATCCGCAGGAGGAGTGAGTGAATGACACCGGAACAGAAAGGAAGCCTCCCGTTACAGGTCGAAAAGCTGTTCTATGATTTACAGGATCGTATCTTTTCGGACGTGGTCAGGCGAATTAAAAAGACAGGAGAAATAACCAGTACGGCGGACTATCAGATATATAAGCTGCAGATACTCGGTAATAGTACAGAATTTATTGAGCAGGAAGTAGAAAGGCTGCTTGATGCCAGTGATCCGGAGATATGGGAACTGTACGACAAGGTTGCGAATTGGGAGTATGTGCGGTATCGGGATGCCTACGAACAGATTAATGGGCACTTTGTGCCACTGAAAGACAATGAAATGATCCAGCGGTGGAGCCAGGCAATCATAGCTCAAACTAAGGGAGAGATAAAAAATATCGCTCATTCAATGGGGTTGTCTATCAATATAGGCGGTAAGCAGGTATTTACACCTCTTGCTGATTATTACCAGAAATATCTGGACAGGGCTTGCATGGATATTGTAACAGGGGCATTTGACTATAATACAGTTTTGAGACGTGTAGTAAAAGAAATGACTGGTTCTGGAATTCATTCCGTTGATTATGCCAGTGGATGGCATAACAGGGCGCCTGTAGCAGCACGCAGGGCAGTCATGACGGGAGTTTCCCAGCTATCTGCACAGATTAATGAGCAGGTGGCAAAAGACCTTGATACGGACACATATGAGGTCACATGGCACGCAGGGCATAGACCTACGCACTGGTGGGGCGGAAGAATATATAATCGAAACGAACTTGAATTAGTGTGCGGCCTCGGCGATGTCGGAGGGTTATGTGGTGCCAATTGCAGACATAGCTATTATGCTTTCATTGAAGGAGTCTCAGTTCCGAATTACACGGCCGAAGAACTTCGAGAGTTGGAAGAGAAGGAGGCCCAGACGCAGACCTATAAGGGCAAGGAGTACAACACATATCAGGCACAGCAGGCTCAAAGGCAGATGGAAACACAGATGCGCGCACAAAGAGCAAAGGTGAAGCAATTACAGGCTGGTGGTGCAGAGCAAGAGGATATAAATTCTGCGAAGACCAGATATCTTCATACGCTGAAACAATACCAGGGCTTTTCCAAAAAGATGAAGATCCCAGAACAAATGGAGCGTGTGTACATGGATGGGCTTGGAAGAGCTGCTCCCGGGAAAAGTACATATCAAAAAACCATTGCAAAAGAACGACAGAATGTTATACTAAAAGAAAGACTAAAAGAGACTGGATTGAGAGGAAAGATTCATACCGCGCCTACAAAGATTGACCTGAATTCGCTAACTTTTGATAATGCTCACATCAACAAAGAAAGAGGCCACAAGGTCACTTTTGAAGAGGCAAAATCGTTTATTCAAAAGGCGAGGGTTTCTGAGACGGTCTGGAATGGAAGATTTGAACGATACTACAGCACAGAAGGCGTTGCGTACGTGAACAAAAACAATCTTCAAATCCGGACAGCATACAAGCCGGAGCAGTTCAGCAAGGTGGTCAAGCGAGTAATGGAGGTGATAAATAGTGAATGATCACTTAATCTTATGCCCCTTGGTAGATGAGGAGATAGAAGATATTGATTGCATTGAGAACCGAGATATAGTAGATGAGATGCTATCAGAAAAGGGGATGCCTTTGAGGTTTAAGAAAAAGAAAGATTGGAGGGAAATCTGTAAAAACTGTAAATGGCATAATTATTATTGATACCATTCGTTCTTCGGGATGAGTGGTATTTTTATGCTCTTTTGGAGGTAGTATGACAACGATTGTGTATAAGAAAAACGAAATCAGCATAAGTGGACACGCTGGAAACCCCACTGTGTGTCACGGGATATCAGCAATTAGCCAAATGGCTGCAAACTACTTAGAAGATAACCAGCTGGGGAACGTGTACTGCGGTGACGGATACCTGCGAATGTGGAATATAGACGAAATTACAATGAACAGCAGCCTATTCAAGGCAATGAAAGCTGCACTTGAGGATATCAAGTATGACAATCCGGATAATGTAAAAATTATTTATGAAATTTGAGAGGTGCGATTGTATCTCTTTAATTTTGCCCGAAACGTGAAGGCATTAAAAGCACCGGAAAAACACTCATTTTGGAGGTAAGAAATGCGAAGAAGAATGAACTTACAGCTCTTTGAGGACGGCGCAGGAGCTGGCTCTGCTGGACAGGGTGCGAATGTCGGGAATGATGACGGCAACCAAACGAAAGCCGGTGGAGGAACTTTTAGCTTTGAACAGGCGGAGGAAATTGCCACAGCCAGAGCGCAGAGGGCTTCACAGTCAGCCCTTAAGTCATATTTTCAGCAGCAAGGAATGTCTGAAGAAGAGGTGACCAAAGCACTTAATGACTATAAAGCACAGAAAGCAGCAAATCAGCCGAATCTGTCAGCAATTGAGACGGAACGGGACACTGCCCTAAAAGAACTTGAACAGATGAAGAATGAAAAGGTTCTCTCATCAAAAGGAGTTAAGGCGGATGATTTGGACTATGTGTTGTTTAAGATTTCAAAGCTGGTTAATGACAAGACAGATTTCAACAAGGCTGCGGAGCAGTTCTTGAAAGACAATCCTCGCTACACAGGACAGGGTACATATAGGGTAAGTACTGGAACCCAGTCAGGCGGAGCAGAGGGAACAGGTAACGATAATGAATCAATTAATGCAGCCATCAGACGTGCTGCAAGGAGGTAAGAATGAACAAAAACAGAATGAATTTAAGGTTGTTTGAAACAGATGTAGCGCTTATCGACAGAGCAGGAGCAGAATCCCTCATCCCAGAAGAGCGTGCAAGGGAAATTATTCAAGGAGTGGTTACTCGTTCCGCTGTATTATCCCAGGGACGTAAACTGGCAAATATGTCCAGCAAAACCTACAGGATGCCGGTGCTTGATATGCTGCCATTGGCGTACTTTGTCAACGGTGACAGTGGTGACAAGAAGACAACCAATATGAAATGGGGCAAGAAAATCATTACCGCCGAAGAGGTTGCTGTTATTGTGCCGATTCCAGAGGCGGTGTTGGATGACGCGGAGTATGATATCTGGTCAGAGGTGCGCCCGAGAGTTGAAGAGGCATTCGGAAAAGTCATTGACGGTGCGGTTCTCTTTAACGTAAACAAACCGGATTCTTGGAGGGATGGACTGGTTTCCACGGCTACTGCAGCAGGGAGCGTTGTGACTCTGGACGAAACAGATAATCTCTATGATGTAATTATGGGGGAAGATGGCGTAATCGCTAAGGTGGAAGAATCTGGATTTTTTGTCACAGGACATATGGCCGACATATCCATGCGTTCAAAGCTGAGAGGGTTAAAAGACACTACAGGACAGCCATTATTCAAAAATGATATGCAGGGCGGTACTACTTACAGTTTGGATGGATCCGCAATGACTTTCCCAAACAATGGCTCATTTGACAAGTCAAAAGCTCTAATGATTTCCGGCGATTTTTCACAGCTGGTATACTCCATCCGCCAGGATATCACATTTAAGCTGTTTACGGAGGGTGTGGTTCAAAATACAGATGGAACTATTGCACATAACCTGATGCAGAATGACATGGTTGCTTTGCGTGCGGTTATGCGCCTTGGCTGGGAGATTCCAAACCCGATTAACTCCGTGCAGAGTGACAAGACAAAGAGATGCCCATTCTCAATCTTAAAGGCAGGAGTGTAATAAAACGCTGCGGGGAGGTACCAAAATGATACAAGTGGATTTTAGTTTTTATCAAGGGATATATGGTGGCACAATGATTCCGGATGCAAATGCCTTTAGGCAACCAATCAATAAGGCGAATGCATATCTTGCACAGGTGATGCACCGGAAACTGCAGGACTCCGATCAGGAGGCGGCAGTGAAGCTTTGCTTGTGTGAGATATCGGATTTGCTGTATCAGGACGCACAAACCAGGATAGAGCATAAAGGCAGAGAGGTTAAATCCGAAAATACAGACGGGTATAGTGTATCTTACACGACTTCCGCGGATGGCTACGGGATTGACCATGATGTTTATGCTACAATCCGTCGGAATTTATCACCGACTGGACTCTTATATGCGGGGGTGAATAATTGTGCTTGTGAATGCAGCAATTACGGTATTTAACAAGTTTCCAGATAGGGAGAACAAGAAGTTTGTATACATCCCCCACTACATACAGCATGTATGGTTTCACACAAACCAGAAAAGTACAGTGAGTGATAAGGGATTGTGCAGTGCAGACCAGTACAACATCCGCATCCCATACACGGAATGTGTAGACTGGCTCCCGGCAAATGATTTCATGGAGCTGACGGATCCAGGCGAGCATTGGAGCGTTCAGAACGGAGATTTTTTTATTCTGGGTGAATGGATGGGTAAAAATGTAAGTGGAATAGCAGATCTTAAGAAGGGGTTCTCCGGGGTGACTGGCATGGTTTTAAGCCACTCTGAGAACTTTTTTGGTTCTTCCCAGCACATACGGATAGAAGGTGGATCCTAATGGCGACAACAGTAAACATTGACATTGATCCGGCAGATAAAATCCTTTTAAAGCGCAGCTTAAATAAAAAAGGAAATGGACAGCGCTTTTTTACCCATGAGGTAAGGAGGTTGTGTAATCCATATGTTCCGCATCTGACAGGCGATCTTGAGCGTACAGCGGTTGAGAAGGTGGATTCGATTGAATATGTGCAGCCATATGCCCGAAGACAATACTATGAAAACAGCGGAAGAAACAGATCTATGGCACCCATGGCCGGAAAACTGTGGGACAAAAGAATGTGGCAGGACAGGGGCAAAGAGATAGTACAGTCTGTTGCAAATTATTGTGGAGGTAAGCCGGAATGAGTAGTGTAATTGCAGCGGTTCGAGATTTTATCCTTACGTGTCCCTGCCTAAAAGAGTTCGATGATGTGTTTGCCAGCGTTGAGTTGGATAAGCTGGAGGAAGACGCAACAAATTATATGGTTGCAAGCGTGCCGGCAGAACCAGTTGTAAAGCGATACACAAACGGGGATACAATTCGAAGAGTTGTTTTCTACTTTTCCTCAAGAGTTTTCTACGGTAATGTGGAAAATGTAGATACCTCCGAGTTTTATGAGCTTTT
>CAMKHH010000034.1 GCA_946412445.1 uncultured Eubacterium sp. | reverse complement strand
GCTTATATGAGTGCAATGGAGGCCATGGAGGAGGATGCAATTGAGATTCATCCCGGAACTCCCAATGTCTATTTTGAAACGAACTGTATCAAAGGGGAAGATACAAAACCGGTGATGGAATCTGCGCCTTACGTTGCAGAAGTCCATGCGTATACGAGCCGTCAGCCTCATCTGCATCTGGAGCCGGACTGCGGCTGTGCATACATAGATGAAGAGGGAAGACTGACAGTGCATTCCAAAAGTATTGGTATCCACCTGCATTCTGCCATGATTGTTGCGGGAATCGGTGTGGAACCGGATAAATTCCGCCTGATTCAAAATCCGTCCGGCGGGACATTCGGATACAAATTTTCTCCTACGATGGAGGCATTGCTGGGCGTGGCCTGTCTGGCTCTGGATGGAAGAGCCTGTACACTGGTTTACGACCAGTATCAGAACATCACCTATACCGGAAAACGCTCCCCTGCCTTTATGAATATTAAGCTGGCAGCAGATGCAGATGGAAGACTGCTGGGCATGGAAGGGGATAACTACGTGGATCATGGCCCGTATTCGGAATTTGGAGATTTGCTGACCATGAGATTGTCTCAGTTTACCGGAGCAGGCTATGATATCCGGAATATCCGCAATAAGAGTCAGACCGTATGCACCAATCATGCATGGGGATCAGCATTTCGGGGATATGGTTCACCTCAGTCCTTCATGGGCTCTGAGCTATGTATGGATATTCTGGCGGAAAAGATGGGGATGGATCCATTTGAACTGAGGTATAAGAACATCTACAGAAAAGAGTGGGGCTCCACAACACCTACCGGTCAGACGCCGGAGGTTTACAACCTGGAAGAGATGTATGAGAAAGCGCGTCCGATTTACAATGAGGCAAAAGAACGCCTGGCAAAGATGAACACAGAGAAACTAAAATACGGGGTTGGATTTGCAGCAGGCATTTATGGCTGCGGACTGGATGGAAAGGACAGCTCCATTGCGAACATTCAGCTGAATCCCGATGGCACAGTTACCGTATTTAACTCCTGGGAAGATCATGGACAGGGTGCTGATATCGGGACACTGACGATGGCTCATGAAACCCTGCGTCAGGCCGGAATCACACCGGATAAGATTCAGCTTGTGATGAATGATACCGGACGCACACCGGCTTCTGGTCCTGCAGGCGGCAGCCGTTCCAATGTGGTTACCGGAAATGCTACGCGCGTGGCTGCAGAGATGCTTGTCAATGCGATGCGTAAAGCCGATGGTACTTACCGTACTTACGAGGAGATGGCAGCTGAAAACATTCCTGTATTTTATGAAGGAACCTGGGTGGCCAGTGCCTGCACAGACTGTGATCTGGAAACTTCACAGGGAGCACCTTTCAGTAATTATATGTATCAGCTGTTCATTCCGGAAGTAGAGGTCAATGTTGAAACAGGGCAGGTGCGGGTGATACGGTATAGTACAGTCTGTGATTTTGGAACAATCATCAATAAAACCGTTGTGGACGGTCAGGTATATGGCGGACTGACACAGGGAATCGGACTGGCGCTGAGTGAGGATTTTGAGGATTACAGTAAACACACTACATTGGCCGGCTGCGGAATTCCTTACCCTAAGGATGTCCCGGATGATATCAATATTGTTTATGTAGAGACAAAACGGCCGGAAGGACCTTATGGTGCATCGGGCTGCGGGGAAGGTCCGCTGACCGCAGGACATCCGGCAATCTTAAGTGCTATCTATAATGCGACTGGTGCCAGGATTACGGAAATACCTGCAAAACCGGAAAAGGTAAAGGAGGCACTTTTAAAACTTTAAATATTGGGAGGGATTCTATGCATGAGGTAGATCAGAACGAACTTCGTGAACTGGAAAAACTCTGCACACAGGAGCAGCCGCCGTCTAGTACGGCGGCCTGTCCGCTCCATGTGGACTGCAGAGGGATTTGTAATGCACTTGCGGAAGGGAGTTTTGACAAGGCAAGAGCCGTCTATGAGAAAGCCGTTCCTTTCCCTGAACTGCTTACAAAAATCTGTGAAGCTCCCTGCCAGGAGGCATGCGTCTGTGCGCGGGAAGGAAATGGTGTTTTTCTGCGCAAGCTGGAAGAGGCGGCAGCAGTCTATGGAGAACCGAAGAAAACCGGAAATTTCATAAGGAAGAAGTCAAAGACAGCAGCGATTATCGGAGGTGGTATCTGTGGTATGACAGCGGCTCTCGAGTTGGGAAAGAAGGGATATCCTGTCACCCTGTATGAAAAAGGGGAAGGACTTGGGGGACATTTAAGAGCACATCCCAAAGTGACTGGAGAAATTTTGAATCAGATGGAAGCAAGGCTGTCAGAATATAATGTCAGGCTTGTCATGAATCGTGAGCAGACAAGCCCCCAGGAATTGCAGAAAGCATATGATGCAGTGATGATTGCCTGGGGGAAAGAACAGTCCAAAGAGACAGATGACTATTATCGTTGTGAAATTTCCGGTATTTTCCGGGCGGGTGATGCGCTGGATAGAGAAAGGGACTCCTGGGTACAGGCCATGGCGGAGGGAAAACATTGCGCACTTTCCATGGACCGGTATATGCAGGGAGTTTCCGTGGAGGCAGGGCGGGAAAAGGAGGGTGTGTTTGAAACCACCTTGTGTGTAGATCGCCCTGTAGGTGCATGGCAGGCGGATTCAAAACAGCCGGATGAAGAAAAACTTGTAAAAATGCATGGAGACGAGCTGCTGTCAAAGGAAGAAGCACGAGAAGAAGCGCAAAGATGCTGGAATTGCCAATGCACCAGATGTACGGATGCCTGTGCATTCATGAGATATTATAAATCGTATCCTAAGAAGTACTTGAGGACTGTGTACAATAATCTTTCGATTGCCATGGGTACTCACCATGCAAATGGTATGATTAATACCTGTAATCTGTGCGGCCAATGTTCTAAAGTTTGCCCATATGGATTGGATTTGGGTCAGGTCATGCAAAAAGCCAGAGAAGTAATGGTTTCCAAAGAAAAGATGCCCCGGTCTGCATTTGACTTCGCGCTGGAGGATATGAAATTTTCCAATGGAGACTGCTATTTTGCCAGCAGGGAGAAATGCCGGTATGTCTATTTTCCCGGTTGTCAGCTCAGCGCTTCGGCACCTGAAATTGTAAGGTCATCATATCTGGATCTGAAGAAGCGGATGGATGGGGAGGTTGGCCTGGTCTTGGGGTGCTGCGGGATTATGGCAAAGTGGGCGGGAGAATCCGGGCTATATGGAGAAGCCTTGAGCAAACTGAAAGATTCATTTGTACAGATGGGAAATCCTGTAATTATCACAGCCTGTCCTACCTGCTATGATACATTTACCAGTGAATTTACGGAACAACAGGTGCAGGGAATCTGGCAGGTGCTGGAGTGTATCGGACTGCCCCAAACAACAACAGCGTTTTCAGAAAAAAGAATCTTACACGATGCCTGCGGAGCCAGGGCGCATCCGGAGGTGAGAGCATCAATCCGGCGTCTGGCCGTGACCATGGGCATTCTGGTAGAGGAACAGGTTTATAAAGAAGAAAAGGCAGGATGCTGTGGTTATGGCGGTCTGGCCCAGTTTTCAAATCCCGGGGTGGCGGCCGATGTGACCGCCCAGGCGTTGGAGGGAAAGGACTGCTATCTGACCTACTGCATCAATTGCAGGGACCGTTTTGCAAAGGCCGGTGCAGATTCCGTACACATACTGGAAGTGATATATGGGTCAGACCCGGATGGTAAAAGACCCTGGCCCCGCTATTCTCTGCGGCGAAAGAACAGATTTCGTCTTCAGCAGGAGCTGCGGAGGGAAATCTGGAAAGAAGAGGTGACAGCGATGGAGGAAAGCAGGCTTTATTATTCATCGGAACTGGAGGATGAGCTGGAAAAGCGCCTGATTCTGGAAAGTGATATTTGCCAGGTCATTGCGCAGGCGGAAAAGGAACACAACCGCATCTGGGACAGGGAAAGTGAAACCTTTATTGCCCATCAAAGGGTAGGCCACGTGACCTACTGGGTGTATTACAGAGAACGGGAGGATGGTTACGAGATTTTAAGAACCTATTCCCATAGAATGCAGATAAAGGGGGAGACATAATGTCGCAGAAATATCATGAGTCCTATGAATTTGAACCGGGAAGCCTTGTCTGCGATAAGTGTCAGGTGGCTATGGAACCTGGGGAAGTGATGCTTCAATATATGGGGAATGATTTTCCAATCCAAATGCCGAAATGTCCTTTATGCGGACAGGTATTCATACCTGAAGAACTGGCAAGTGGTAAGATTCTCCAGGTGGAACGGGCGCTGGAGGACAAGTAAGAAGGGCAGAGGATGGAACAGCGAGATTTTTGGAGAGACAAAGAACAGAGTCATCCGGGTGGCACAGCGCTAAGTCTGTGGCTGCTGGAACAGGCGGAAAAGGTGAAGGGGGCCACCTGGAGAGGAAAATTTTTGGATGTGGGCTGCGGCAGGGGAGATACAGTAGAGCTTTTGAAAAACCTGGGATTTCAGGCGGATGGAATCGATTGGATACTGCCCTTGGAGCTGAAAGAGAAGGGACTGATAGAAGGGGATTTCCTGAATTGTTTTTTTCCTGAAGACAGCTACGATGGGGTACTGCTGGAATGCACGCTTTCCCTTTTGGACAAGGAGGAGGCATTTCGTAAAATAACAAGGTGTTTAAAGCATGACGGTCTTTTATTACTGTCGGATATATGCCGAGAGGATACAGGCATCCCTGATTTCAGAAAATTCGGATTTCAGTTAATATCAGCCAGAACCTGTGAGGAGGAGTGGAAGGCTTACCGGGCATACTGGCTCTGGAATTATGGGGAGGACGGCTGCTTCGGCTGCCTGCAGGGAGGAGTGACGGATTTGAAAAATATGAGCTATTATGCAGGGGTCTATCAGGCTGATGGCTGAACTGGTACATGATCAATAGCATTGGATAGCCGGAAAGGAGATTTATGGATATAGAAACTCGTTTGCTCGAACTGGCCGGACAGGGAATGGCCTGCAGCCAGATGCTGATGATTATGGCCTTGGAAGAGGCCCGGATAGAATGCCCCCAGGCGGTCAGAACTGTGAGCGGATTATGCGGCGGACTGGGGTATTGCGGGCGGGAATGTGGTGCATTGACGGGGGGATGTGCAGTTCTGGGTTTTTTTGCGGGAAAGGGGACACCTGAGGAGGAACCGGAGCTGGATTTTCTGACCATTCTCCGCGAGTATGTGGACTGGTTTATAGATAAATACGGAAAAGAAGATAAAACATGCAGTTGTCAGACCATACTGGGTGGTGATTTTGACAGAGCAGCAACTGTATGTCTGCCTCTGGTTGCCGCCTGCTATGAGAAACTGATGGAACTGCTAAGTGATTATGAAATTCCATTGTCAGATCCCTATTGCTAAGAAAGGAAGGAAAAGGAAAAGTAGATTATGAAATATCAGGTATTGATTCTGGCTGCCGGATGCTCCAGAAGGATGAAAAAATTCAAACCCCTGCTGCCGCTGGGTAAAGGATGTATCTTACAGTCTGTAATAGGCAATTTTAAAAAGGCGGGCCTGGAAGATATCCTTGTGGTCGTGGGATGTCAGAGACAACGGGTGATATCTCTGCTGAAACAGGAACAGGTGTCCTGGGTGGTGAATGAAGCCTATGAAGATACGGATATGCTGGAGTCTGTGAAAGTCGGACTGTCGGCAATCAGGGCGGATACGGATGCCGTCTTTATCTGTCCGGGGGATGTCCCACTGATCGCTCCGGCAACAATACAAGAGATTATCCGGACTTATGAGCAGGGGGACAGCCCAATCTTAATACCTACATATAGAGGAGAGATGGGGCATCCGCCTGTCTACAGTGCTGCGGTTCTACAGGAAATACAAAACCATCGTGAAGAAGGCGGTCTGCGCAGCTTTCTGCAGAGACATCCCTTTTGGATCCGGTATCTGCCGGTGGAGGATGAGGAAGTTGTCAAGGATGCCAATCTGCCTGAAGATTATGAACGTATTTTGAACGTTTACGCTTTGAAAAAACAGGGGGTGATTCAATGAATCGTCAAAAGACGGAGAGTGTCTGTCCGGTTTGCCTGAAGAAAGTCGATGCATTTAGAGTCTCGGAAGGACAGAAGGTATATCTGGAAAAAGAATGCTGTGAGCATGGAAGGTTTCGCACGTTGATCTGGAATGGGCCTCCGGAGTATGAATCCTGGGGGGAAAGGAAAGGGCCAGTCCCATTGATTTCCCCGGCGATGGAGATGAAACAAGGCTGTCCCTATGACTGTGGTCTGTGCACAGATCATCGGCAGAAAACCTGTTGTGTTTTATTGGAAGTGACAAAGCGGTGTGATTTGAACTGTCCGCTTTGCTTTGCCTCGGCAGGGGAAGATGCCAGGTATGATCTTACACTTGAGGAGATTGAATTACAGTTCAAGGATATGATGCAGCGGGGAGGTCCGTTTAATATCCAGCTATCCGGCGGAGAACCGGGTATGAGGGATGACCTTCCTGAGATTATAAGGCTGGGGAGAAGCATTGGTTTCGAGTACTTTCAGATGAACACCAATGGAATCAGAATCGGATACGACAGGCAATACATGCACCGGCTGGCCGAGGCAGGACTTAATTGTGTATTTCTGCAATTTGACGGTCTGGCTGAGAGGGTTTACAAAAAATTGCGGGGAAGAG
Organism: uncultured Eubacterium sp.; assembly: GCA_946412445.1. Lineage (GTDB taxonomy): Bacteria > Bacillota > Clostridia > Lachnospirales > Lachnospiraceae > Novisyntrophococcus. The sequence continues at coordinate 1,828 of CAMKHH010000034.1, read as the reverse complement.
AACTGCTGGCAAGGAAAATGGCGGCAATAGAAGCGTGCAGGCGGGAAGGCATCGGCGTGGTACTGGTACCGGTTATTACACCTGATATTAATGTAGACCAGGTTGGAAAGATATTGGATTTTGCTTTAGAGCAGATGCCGGTGGTAAGAGGTGTACATTTTCAGCCTGTGAGCTATTTTGGAAGATATATGGGCAGTGCTCCCGAAGAACGGTTTACAATGCCCGACCTTTTAAGAGAAATTGAAAAGCAGACCCGGGGACGGATGAAGGCCAGTGATTTTACAGCTGGAAACGCAGAAAATGCCTACTGTTCCTTCTCGGGTAACTTTATAAAAGAAGCGGATGGAGGCATCACTCCATGGGATAATTCGAATTCCTGCGGATGCGGAAGCTCCGATAAATCCAGAGAATTTGTGGCACGTCAGTGGTCGGCGGCGCCCAAGGCCTGTGCCTGCTGCTGTGAGGAAGACAGTCTTGATTCCACTTCCCTGGATGAATTCTTAAACCGTCTGAACCGCCAGACGCTGGCGGTATCCTGCATGACCTTTATGGATGCCTGGAACCTGGATCTGGAGCGTTTGAAGGAATGTTATATCCATATTTCAGAATACAAAGACCAACCCAGGCTGATTCCATTCTGCGCATACAATCTTACGGCGGCAGATGGAAGAACGTTATATAGAGGGTCTCGCTATGAACACGAAGCGTAGAACCTGTACGTGGGAAAACTGGGCCTTGCAGCACATCAGCGGCGGTGCCCTTATGCAGCAGGGGTTCATCCGGTCTTATCAGTTTCAGAAAATACAGGAAACCTATTCCTGGGTTTTTCGAAACAGTTCCTTCTATAAGAAAAAGTATAAGGATTCAGAATGTCCCTCTGTGCTGAATAACTGGCAGGATTTCAGGGATCTGCCTCTGATTACAGATGATGATATCAGAAAACGGGGCATGGAGATGGTTTGCGTTTCCCAAAGTCAGATTAGCCGTGTGGTGTCTTTAGATACCTCCGGTACCACAGGACTCCCGAAAAGGTTATTTTTTACAGAAGAGGATCAGGAATTAACGCTGGATTTCTTTCATCATGGGATGAAAGAGCTTGCAGGTCCCAAAGACCGGGTCATGATTTTATTGCCGGGAGGCCAAAGAGGAGGGCTGGCGGATCTTTTAAAAAAAGGCGTAGAGCGGATACCTGCCCAGAGCTTTGTCTATGGGCTGGTGGAAGAGACGGAAGAATGTGTGAATGAAATCTGCCGGAATCAGATTACCGTAGTGGTGGGCATTCCTGTTCAGGTGCAGGCAGTGGCCGCCTGGTGCGGGGATAAGAAGATAAAAGTCCCGGTAAAAAGGGTCCTTTTAAGCACAGATGTCTTGTCTGATACGGTTCGTCATCAAATAGAGGAGGGGCTTTCCTGTGAGGTCTTTAACCATTATGGAATGACGGAACTGGGATATGGGGGAGCATTGGAGTGCGGAGAACACCAGGGAATGCATATCCGGGAGAATGATTTGTACGTGGAGACGGTGGAGCCGGCATCAGGAAAGAGCCTGCCGGAAGGCAGCCTTGGCGAGCTGGTAATTACCACGTTAAACAGAAAAGGCATGCCTCTGATTCGCTATAGAACAGGAGATATGGGCAGGATATTGCCGGGACGCTGCCCTTGCGGAGGTATACTGAAACGTCTGGATGGTACGATCAGAAGAATTGGTGACAGAGCTGCCTGGAACAAGTAGAAAAAATGATTGACACCCATCCCTACATATGTTATTCTTTTAGCAAGTATGAAAAGACATTATCGTTTTCATGCAAATATTGACCACTTCTATTGTG
>CAMKHH010000033.1 GCA_946412445.1 uncultured Eubacterium sp. | reverse complement strand
AAAACAAGAAGGATGTTATCTGCATCGATGGAATTTATGCGAAAGATGGCGATTATATTGACATCGGTGAGCCAGTTGCTGCTGGTCGGGTGGTTCCTGTTGTGATAAAAACACTTATTTTCAACTCCTGAAATCATTCAGGAAAAGCAGCCTAGTATAGAAAAAGGAGAGGTGAAAGAATTGATTTTAAAGACAAAGTTATTTGGCAAAATGTATGAGTTTAAATCTCTTCGTGAAGTTATGGCCAAGGCCAATGAAGAGAAATCCGGCGATAAGTTAGCGGGTATTGCCGCAGAATCTGCCGAAGAAAGAGTTGCGGCAAAAGTCGTTCTTTCTCACATTACACTGGAAGAACTCCGTAATAACCCAGCAGTTCCTTATGAGGAAGACGAAGTTACGAGAATTATCCAGGACGGTGTTAATGAGAAAATCTATGGTGAACTGAAAGGAAAGACCGTGGCGGAGTTTCGGGAGTGGCTTCTGGACACCCAGACAACAGGCGCGATGATTACACGCGCATCCCGTGGTCTTACCAGCGAAATGGTGGCGGCCGTATGCAAGCTGATGACCAATCTGGACCTGATTTATGCAGCTAAGAAGATACGGGTTTCTGCACACTGCAACACTACAATCGGATTGCCCGGAACCTTTTCATCCAGATTGCAGCCGAATCATACAACCGATGATCCCAAAGGAATTATGGCATCCGTTATGGAGGGCTTAAGTCTTGGGTGCGGTGATGCGGTAATCGGATTGAATCCGGTAGATGATTCCGTGGAGAGCGTAACCAGAATCTTAAAAAGCTTTGATGAGTTTAAGAATAAGTGGGAGGTACCCACTCAGATCTGTGTTTTGGCACACGTAACAACGCAGATGGAGGCGATAGAGAAATTCCATACGCCAATTGATCTGATGTTCCAGTCCGTTGCAGGCTCTGAAAAAGGAAACCGCGCATTTGGTCTTACTGCCGCAATGCTTGAAGAGGGACATGATATGATGCTGCATCAGGCCACAAGTACCGGGCCAAACCTGATGTACTTTGAGACAGGACAAGGCTCCGAGCTTTCCTCAGACGCACATAATGGATGGGATCAGGTAACGATGGAGGCCAGATGCTATGGCTTTGCAAAGAAATATAATCCTTTCCTGGTTAACACCGTCGTAGGGTTCATTGGACCGGAATATCTGTATGATTCAAAACAGGTTATCCGTGCCGGGCTGGAGGATCATTTCATGGGCAAACTGACAGGTATCCCCATGGGCTGTGATGCCTGCTATACAAACCATATGAAAGCGGATCAAAATGATATCGAAAATCTGGCAGCACTGCTTGTTTCTGCCGGTTGTAATTATATTATGGGCGTACCACAGGGAGATGACTGTATGTTGATGTATCAGTGTACCGGTTATCATGACGCAGCCAGTCTTCGTGAAATATATGGTCTTCGTCCAATTCGTGAATTTGACCAGTGGCTGGAGAAGATGGGATTCTCAAAAGATGGAAAGCTGACACCACTGGCAGGTGATGCATCTGTATTTTTAAATAAATAGGAGGTGAAGTACTTTGGTTAACGAGAATGAATTAAGAAGTATTATTGAACAGGTATTAACAGAGATGCAGTTGGAGCCTAAGGAAACTCCTGCTGCCGGGGAAAACCATAATTCTCCAAGTCATACTGAAACGACAGTAATTGAAGAGGGCTATATACCTGATGTTACTGCGGTTGACATTCGTACGCAGTATCTGGTGGAAAATCCCGTAAACAAGGAAGCATATGCTGATTTGAAAGCTTATGCACCCTGCCGCTTAGGTATCGGAAAAGCCGGTGCCCGCGTAAAGACAGATCCGGTTATGCAGTTTCGGGCAGCCCATTCCGCAGCGCAGGATGCGGTATTCTCCGATGTGGATCAGGATTTTGTCGATAAGATGGGGCTTTTTACCGTACAGACACAGTGCACCTCCAAGGATGTTTATCTCACAAGGCCGGATCTTGGCAGAAAGTTGGATGATGAAGGCGCAGAGACGATAAAAGAAAAGTGCAAGAGCAACCCCAAGGTGCAGATTTATGTATCCGACGGATTAAGCTCAGCTGCAGTTGCAGCAAATGTGGGGGATGTTCTTCCTGCAATTTTACAGGGTCTGAAAAGCTATGGCATCGATACAGGAACTCCTTTCTTTGTAAAATATGGCCGTGTAGGCGCCATGGATCAGATCTCAGAAATCACCGGAGCCGAAGTTACCTGTGTTCTGATTGGGGAACGGCCGGGTCTGATTACTGCAGAATCCATGTCCGCATATATTGCTTATAAGGCTACAGTGGGAATGCCGGAGGCCAGAAGAACCGTAGTTTCCAATATACACAAATCCGGTACAATTCCGGCAGAAGCAGGCGCTCATATTGCAGAGATCATCAAAAAAATTCTGGATCATAAAGCCAGTGGAACCGATTTGAAACTCTAGAGATACAAGGAGGGAATGTAATGAAACGAGATCCAATCAAGGCGGATGTCCTTGCAACGAAAATTATTCCCCATGTCAGCCCTGACATGGCGAAGGAACTGAATCTGGCACCGGATCAGAAGTCTATTGCCCTGATTACGTCCAACTGTGATGATGTTACGTACACAGCGCTTGATGAGGCAACCAAAAAAGCAGATGTCAAGGTCGTTTATGCAAAGAGCTTTTACGGCGGAGCCGACAATGCCAATACAAAGCTGGCCGGGGAAATCATCGGAATCCTTGCGGGACCAAATCCTGCAGAGGTACGAAGCGGCCTGGATGCCTGCGTGGATATAATTGAAAATGTAGCGCATTTTATTTCAGCAAATGAAGATAATACAATTGTGTACTATGCGCATTGTATTTCCCGAACCGGCTCCTATCTTTCTGAGGGAGCAGGAATTCCAGAAGGAGAGGCACTTGCTTATCTGATAGCACCTCCACTGGAAGCAATGTATGCTGTGGATGCCGCGCTGAAGGCTGCCGACGTGCAGATGTGCGTGTTATATGCCCCGCCGTCAGAGACCAACTTCGGTGGTGCACTGCTTACCGGAAGCCAGTCAGCATGTAAAGCAGCCTGCGAGGCATTTGCCCAGGCGGTGGAATATGTGGCGGAGAATCCCAAGGAATTATAAGAAGCATAGCACAAAAGCTCTAAAAGGAGCTGCAGACGGAGGTATGATATGAAAGCATTGGGTATGATAGAAGTATATGGTTACCTTACTGCAGTGGAAGCTTTGGATAGTGCGTTAAAAGCGGCAAATGTTTCTTTGTGTGATGTTGTAAAGGTGAAAGGCGGTATTGTGACCGTGCTGGTGGATGGAGATGTGGGAGCTGTAAAAGCAGCGATAGATGCTGCACATGCGGCAGCAGAACGCGTGGGGCAGGTTATAAGTGTCCACGTGATTCCACGGCCGGCAGAAGATGTCATCCGGATGATCGATAAGGCGGAGCCAAAGCGCAGGCCGGAAGCAGCGGATGGGATTGAAACAACAGATGAAACCGAAACAACAGAGCAGACTGAGACAACAGAGGAAACAAAGATTTCCGAACTTTCTGAAGAACAGCTGGAAGCAATGACTGTGGTTGAGCTCAGAAAGTTGGCGAGAGATATAGAAATCACCAATATGACCCGCCAGGAGATTCGATTTGCCAGAAAACAGGAACTGATTCATGCGATATTAGACTATAATATCTTTAAAAGACAGGAGAGGTAAATATGCAATTATACGATAAAGATCTTTTGTCAGTGCAGGAAGTACGTGAATTGGTTGAAAAAGCAAAAACTGCCCAGCAGGAACTGAGCGAAAAAAGCCAGAAAGAGGTGGATGCGATTGTGAAATCAATGGCATCTGCCGGTGTACGTAATGCACGGCGCCTTGCAAAGATGGCTCATGATGAGACCGGATTTGGCATAGAAGCTGATAAAGTAATTAAGAATGTATTCGCAAGCAACGGCGTATACGAACATATTAAAGACATGAAAACCATAGGAGAACTTGGAAGGGATGAGGAAAAAAAGGTGCGTCATATCGCAGTCCCGGTTGGCGTTGTCGCCGGACTGGTGCCATCCACTAATCCTACGTCCACGGTTCTTTATAAAGCCTTAATAGCAGTTAAAGCGGGAGATGCCATCGTGTTTTCTCCACATCCGAATGCACGAAACTGTATTCTGGAGGCTGTCAAAGTGATCCGTCAGTCCATTGCGGAAGCAGGAGGAAACGAGGATCTGGTAGGCTGCATCACTTTGCCTACCATGCAGGCAACAGACCACCTGATGCATCATCCGGACATCTCACTGATTCTTGCGACAGGCGGATCTGCCATGGTTCGGGCAGCTTACTCTTCAGGGACCCCGGCTATCGGAGTCGGACCGGGAAATGGTCCGGCATATATCGAGAAAACGGCGGATCTGCCCTTGGCAGTGAAGAGAATTATGGAATCTAAGACCTTTGATAATGGTACAATCTGCGCATCCGAGCAGTCGGTGATCTGCAATGATGATATGGCGCAGGCGGTGCAGGCAGAGATGGAGCGTCAAGGAGCATGCTTTTTGTCTGAGGAACAGCGTAAGAAGCTGGGCAGCTTCATCTTAAGGGCAAATGGTACCATGAACCCGGCCATTGTAGGCAAATCTGCACAGACAATTGCAGACCTGGCTGGAATAGACATTCCGGCGGGCACCAAAGTACTGATAGCAAAGGAAGACGGAATCGGACGCGGGCACCCGTACTCAAATGAAAAACTGGCTCCGATTTTGGCATTTTATACCGCCGGCTCATATAAAGAAGTATGTGACCTTTGTTGTGAGATTTTACACTATGAAGGAGCAGGTCATACATTTTCCATGCATACAAAAGACCAAAACATGGTAGACTATTTTGCAAAAAGAATTCCTGCATCCAGAATTGTAGTGAATACATCCAGCACATTGGGTGGAATCGGTGCATCTACCAATCTGGCACCTGCGCTGACACTCGGCTGCGGGGCAATCGGCGGCAGTTCGACTTCGGATAATGTAGGACCTTTGAATCTGTTGAACATAAAAAATGTGGCAGAAGGAATAAAAGAACTGGATGAAATTAAGGCAGACCTTCCGGACTGTTCCGAAGGGGTATGTAAACCGCAACATTTCGGTGATATCAATATGGATGTCATTGTAAGTGAAATCATAAAGCGTCTTCAAAATGCTTAAACCAAAAGGAGGAATGAAATATGGCAGCACAGCAGGCATTAGGAATGATAGAAACAAGAGGACTGGTAGCATCTATTGAAGCAGCAGATGCTATGGTAAAGGCAGCAAATGTAACACTGATTGGAAAAGAGCACGTGGGCGGCGGTCTTGTAACCGTAATGGTACGCGGGGATGTGGGGGCTGTTAAGGCAGCCACAGATGCAGGTGCAGCGGCAGCAGAACGTGTGGGAGAGCTGGTATCCATCCATGTAATCCCGAGACCTCATGATGAAGTGGAAGCAATTCTTCCAAAACAGAGCAGAAGTGTTGAGTAAAGCAAAAGGAGGAATGAGATATGGCAGCAATGCAAGCATTAGGAATGATAGAAACACGTGGACTGGTAGCTTCGATTGAAGCGGCGGACGCGATGGTAAAGGCAGCAAATGTGACACTGATTGGGAAAGAGCATGTAGGCGGCGGTCTTGTAACCGTGATGGTACGCGGAGATGTGGGAGCCGTTAAGGCCGCCACAGATGCGGGCGCAGCTGCAGCAGAACGTGTAGGAGAACTGGTATCCATCCATGTAATCCCCAGACCTCATGAAGAGGTAGAGGCTATTCTGCCTTCTCTGGAAAGGTAGGGATAAAGCATAAGAAGGAGGTGGCTTAAGCAGTTATGAAAGTAATAACAGAAGCGATATTACGCGATGAAATAAGAGCATCTAAGCCAGCATCCTACACAATTCCGGAGGGGAAAATCCTGTCACCGGCGGCCAGGGAATACCTGCAGCAGTGCAAGATTCAGATTATCCGGGAGGCGGATAAACCCACCGAAGCAGAGAAAAAAAATCGGCCGGGCAAGGCAGACGGGGCAGGCACACAGGAAGAGGCATGGAAGCCAATCAAGGACTATGTGGCGACTCCGGTACTGCCCATGCCCAAGGTAAAACTCTCTGAAGAAGAGGAAGGTACAAAGCCTAAATTTGTAGACTTCGAAACCGGTGCCTATTACTTTACAAAGCCAGAGCACATGACCCACTTATATGGCAATGTACTCGTGCCAAAGGATCATAAGCGGATTGTTTTCCGCGGGAAACTGGACAGTCTGGAGGCATTATTTGTACTGCACCAGGCCACACTGGCGGAAAAAGGCTATGAAAAGCTGACCGGGGATCTTCAGGATGTCCTGGCAAGTCTTCGTGAGATGATGCGCTGTGATGCTATGAATGAGCCGTTCCGAAGAGATTACATGATTGGGTTAACGCACGAGGAGCTGCGCGAGCATTCTCATTATCCATTGAAATACTATAAGATTAAACAGATGGTGCTTCCGGATTATACACTGGGTAAGACCTATGCTATGCTGAACCAGCTGCGTACGGCAGTCAGGGAAACGGAAGCAGCAGCCGCCGGTGCATTACGGAACGGCAAAACGTATGAGCATAAAGATTTTATTGAAGAACTGAATCGTATGTCAAGTGCCATGCACATCATCATGTGTAAGTATCTGGCAGGAGATTACGAAGAGTAAGGAGGCAAGATGGAACAGCTGGTAGAAAAAGTTGTAGATGCGATCACAAAAGCCGGACTGGTGGAAGTGGAGGTTTCGGCCAGACATGTCCATCTGACTGAAAAAGATCTGGAATTCCTGTTTGGAAAAGGGGCAAAGCTTCATCCGAAGCGCCCCCTCTCCCAGCCGGGACAATTTTTAAGTGAAGAGCGGGTGAATCTGATCGGACCCAAAGGCAGGAAGGAACATGTGGCAATTCTGGGGCCTGTAAGGAAGGAAACCCAGACCGAGCTGTCCATGAGTGACTGCGTGGATTTAGGGATCAAGGCACCTTTAAACATGTCAGGAAATCTGGATGGAGCAGGAGCAATCCAGATTGAAGGGCCAAAGGCTACATTGGATGTGGAGCATGGTGCAATCGTTGCACATAATCATATCCACGTCCCGCCGGATGTGGCCCGGGAGCTGGATCTTACAGATGGAGAGCATGTAAGTGTACAAGTCTTAAGTGCGCGTCCGCTGACCTTTCGGGATGTGGTGATCCGGATCAATGAACAGTTCCGGTTCAAGATGCATATAGACTTTGATGAGGCCAATGCCGCTCTGGTCCGTGGGTTTACCCTCGGTAAAATTATCCGCCAGGATAAAAACTAGTATAAGGAGCGGAGGCAGATGGATTTTAAGCGTATAGATGCATTCATAAAGCGTGTCGAGGAGTCAGAGACGAAGACGTTCACCCCCGTAAGTTCAAAGCTTAAGGTCGGAGTGGATCTTGGTACCGCATATATTGTACTGGTCGTATTGGATGAGGAAAATAATCCTATAGCATGTGAAAAGCAGGCTGCAGATGTGCTCAGGGATGGTGTGGTCGTGGACTATTCAGGTGCTCTTAAGACGGTGGCGATGCTGAAAGGCAAGCTGGAGGAGCGGTTGGGTACAGAACTTTTGAACTGTGCGATTGCCATGCCTGCCGGTACGGAGGGGAGTGTAAAAACCCATCAGTATGTGGCAGAAGGAGCAGGCTTTGAGGTTACGAATATATTGGATGAACCCTCATCTGCAAATGCGGTTTATCAGATACAGGACGGAGTCATCGTGGATATCGGAGGCGGGACTACGGGACTTGCCATCTTCCACGATGGAAAGGTGTGTGAAATCGAAGATGAGCCTACAGGAGGAACCCACCTGACACTGGTTCTTGCGGGCAATTATCATATACCGTTTGCCAAAGCAGAGGCTATCAAGCAGGATTATGCACGGCATAGGGAAATCCTGCCGGTAGTAAAGGCCGTGGTGGAGAAGATAGCATCTATTATCAACCGCTACGTGACCCCATCGGAGACGGATACGATTTATCTTTGCGGAGGAACCTGCTGCCTGACAGGAATTGAAAAAATCATTGAAAAGGAAACAGGTATCAGAACCGTAAAGCCTTTGAACCCATTTTTGGTGACTCCGGCGGGTATTGCTATAAATTGCAGGTAAGGTAATAAAGATAAGGAGGAGAATTTGTGGATATTGATGCTCTTGTAAATGAAATATGTAAACGAGTGCAGGAAAAGATATCGGAAGCGGAGACAGTCAATAAAGGAAAAAACGATAGGGAAAAGCCCTGTCTGCTGGTCTTGAATACTGTCCAGGACAGTAAATGCCGCGCTGTTGTGGAGTCGCCCCCATTATCTGAATGCTATGAGATAAAATATGCCCTTTCACAGGACTATGATTGTGATTTATCTTCCTATGAGGCAGTAATTGCATTTGATATGAGCAATGAACTGCTTGGGAAAATTGCGCATGGAATCTTTGACAGCGGCTATAGCCGTCTGTTTGGAGAAGCGCTTTTATCCGGCAGGAAGGTTTTTCTTCCGGAGGAAGAGGTGGAGCTGTACGGCTACAAGGAG
>CAMKHH010000032.1 GCA_946412445.1 uncultured Eubacterium sp. | reverse complement strand
ATATTATTATAATCCCAACATCTGCCCACAGACGGAGTATATAGCAAGGGCCAAGGAGCAGGAGCGTCTGATTCGGGAAATGCCGGTGGAAAATCCTGTACACTTTCTGGAAGGAAGCTATGAACCCGAGAAATTCTTCGAATTGTCCAAAGGATTGGAGCAGGTGCCGGAAGGCGGCAGACGCTGCCTCTTATGCTATGAGCTGCGTCTTCGTGAGGCGGCCAAAAAAGCACGTGAACTAAGTTATGACTACTTTACTACAACGTTATCGATTAGTCCGATGAAGGATGCCCATAAATTAAATGAAATAGGTGAGAAACTGGCCCGGGAATACCACGTTGCTTATCTGAATTCGGATTTTAAGAAAAAGAACGGATATAAACGCTCGGTAGAATTATCAAAGGAATACAATCTGTACCGTCAAAATTATTGTGGCTGTATCTATTCCAGACAGGAATTGACGTAATATTAGGTATATGATAAGCTACAGTTAATCATTTAGAAAAGAGGAAATCACTATGGCACAACTTTGGGGAGGCCGTTTCACAAAGGAGACGGATCAGCTGGTATATAACTTTAATGCTTCCATCGGTTTTGATCAAAAATTCTATCGGCAGGATATAAAAGGCAGCATCGCTCATGTCACCATGCTTGCGAAACAGGGGATTCTTAAAACAGAAGAACGCGATCAGATCATCAAAGGGTTAAAAGGAATCATGGAGGATGTTGAGTCAGGAAAACTGGAAATTACCGCTGAATACGAAGATATTCACAGCTTTGTGGAGTCAAATCTGATTGACCGCATCGGAGATGCAGGTAAGAAACTTCATACAGGAAGAAGCCGCAACGATCAGGTTGCACTGGATATGAAACTTTACGTCAGGGATGAAATTACAGAGCTGGATGATATCTTAAAAACGCTTCTGGAAACGATTGAAAAAATCATGGAGGAAAATCTCCATACCTATATGCCGGGATTCACACATCTGCAGAAGGCACAGCCCATTACTCTGGCACACCATATGGGAGCATACTTCGAGATGTTCCGCAGAGACAGGGGGCGCCTCAAAGATATCTTTAAAAGGATGAATCTCTGTCCGTTGGGTGCAGGCGCTCTGGCCGGAACTACGTATCCCCTGGACCGTGCTTATACCGCGGAGCTTCTGGGATTTGACGGACCTACGCTTAACAGCATGGATTCCGTATCAGACAGGGACTATCTGATTGAGTTATTATCCGCGTTGTCCACGATCATGATGCATCTTTCAAGATTTTCAGAGGAGGTTATCATATGGAATACCAATGAATACCAATTTGTAGAAATTGACGATGCTTACAGCACAGGAAGCTCCATCATGCCTCAGAAAAAAAATCCGGATATTGCAGAGCTGGTCCGTGGAAAGACAGGGCGTGTTTATGGAGCATTGATGTCTGTTCTTACAACCATGAAGGGAATACCTCTCGCATATAATAAAGACATGCAGGAGGATAAGGAACTGACCTTTGATGCCATAGACACGGTAAAGGGATGTACGGCTTTATTTACCGGTATGCTGGATACTATGAAGTTCCGCAGCCAGGTTATGGAGAAGTCAGCCAGGAACGGATTTACAAATGCTACGGATGCTGCAGATTATCTGGTAGGCAAGGGAGTACCATTTCGGGATGCTCATGGGATTATAGGACGTCTGGTACTATATTGTATGGAGCACAGGATATCTCTTGACGATATGAAGTTAGAGGAGTATAAAGCCATAAGTCCGGTATTTGAAGAGGATATCTATGATGCAGTAAGTATGAAGAACTGTGTGGAGCGCAGAAATACAATCGGGGCTCCGGGAGAAGAGGCCATGAAAGCTGTTATAGAAGAAAACCGGAGATATCTGAGAGAAAACTAAGATAATGCTTGCATTTTAATCGGATTTGTTATATTATTATTTCCATGGCGTACATATGTGCGCGCTGCAAACACAAAAAAGCGACCGGTTGGAAAGTGGGTCGGTGAAATGAGGAGCGAATTATGGAAAAAAAGTTAAGAGTAGGCATTCTTGGTGCAACAGGTATGGTTGGACAGCGATTTATCTCACTGCTGGAAAATCATCCCTGGTTTGAAGTTGTTACTTTGGCTGCCAGCCCGAGAAGTGCCGGTAAAACATATGAAGAGGCGGTAGGCGGAAGATGGAAGATGGATACGCCGATGCCTGAAGCAGTAAAAAATCTGATTGTACTGAATGTTAATGATGCTATACATGTCAGCGCCGGGGTGGATTTTGTATTTTCAGCAGTCGACATGTCAAAAGAAGAAATCAAGAAAATAGAAGAAGCATATGCAAGGGCAGAGACACCTGTGGTTTCCAATAACAGTGCACACAGATGGACACCAGATGTACCTATGGTGGTCCCGGAGATTAATCCGGAGCACTTTGCAGTTATTGAAAATCAGAAAAAGCGGCTGGGGACGACCCGTGGTTTTGTGGCTGTAAAGCCGAATTGCTCCATTCAGAGCTATGCCCCTGTTTTGACTGCGTGGAAAGAGTTTGAGCCTTATGAGGTGGTAGTGACCACCTACCAGGCAATTTCAGGTGCAGGAAAGACCTTTAAAGACTGGCCGGAGATGGTGGGGAATATTATCCCTTATATTGGCGGAGAAGAAGAAAAGTCTGAACAGGAACCCCTGCGTCTCTGGGGCAGGATAGAGGATGGAGTCATCGTAAAAGCGGAGGAACCTAAGATTACCAGTCAGTGCATCCGCGTACCCGTTCTTAATGGACATACGGCAGCAGTATTTGTTAAGTTCAGAAAGCAGCCCTCCAAAGAACAATTGATTGAGAAGATGGTAAACTTTAAAGGTATTCCTCAGGAATTGAAGCTTCCCAGTGCTCCGAAGCAGTTTATCCGGTATATGGAAGAAGATAACCGTCCTCAGGTAGCCCTGGATGTTGATTATGAGAAAGGGATGGGAATATCAGTAGGGCGTCTTCGTCCTGACACAGTCTATGACTGGAAATTCGTAGGACTGTCTCATAATACGGTTCGCGGTGCGGCAGGCGGTGCAATACTCTGTGCAGAGACACTAAAGGCCCGGGGATACATTACAGCGAAGTAAAAAACAGGAACAAGATCAGGACAGATGCTTTCAAAAGAAAAATCTGTCCTTTTTTTGTGTTGAAGCATTTATCATAAAATGCTATACTATAATTTATTGAAAGGAATCTATTGGAAAAGGGGAAGCATTATGCCGTATAAGGATGTGGAGGTATTTTCAAATGCTGCAAAGGGGAAGGTGAATATGCTGCGTGAACAGCCCGGAAAATTCTTTCTCCGTACAATCATGGCAGGTTTTTTTATCGCCGTAGCCATGATTTACAACAATGTGGTCGGAAATGTATTTAAGGACTCGGATCCGGCCTGGGGTAAGATGCTGGGAGCAATTGTATTCTCAATTGCGGTGCTGTTGATTGTGTTTATCGGAAGTGAATTGTTCACAGGAAACAATCTGGTTATGGCCTTTGGAGCTTATGATAAGGCGGTAACCTGGAAGCAGGTAGGGAAAGTGTGGCTGGTCAGCTATATTGGAAACTTCGTGGGGTGTGCCTTTTTTTCGCTGATCTTCGTGGCTTCCGGAGCATCGGGAACAGCAGATTATTTCGCCGGATATGTGGAGAACAAGCTGACACTCCCACTGGATCAGATGTTTTTTAAGGCGGTTCTGTGCAACTTCTTTGTCTGTCTTGCGGTTGCATGCGGGATTAAGTGCAAGGAGGAGACCAGTAAGTTTCTGATGATTGTAATCTGCATTTCGGGATTTGTAATCTCAGGATTTGAACACTGTGTAGCTAACATGGCAACATTTACGACAGCGTATTTTCTGGTACCGGGGCTGTCAATCGGAGCAATACTGAAAAGCATGCTCGTCGTAACAATCGGAAATATCATCGGCGGTTCCGTTCTACTGGCATTGCCGCTGAGGAAAATGAGTGCAGATAAGTAATGGCAAAATCTTTATACATAGCTGAAAAGCCCAGTGTCGCACAGGAATTTGCGAAGGCTTTAAAAGAAAATATGGGCAGAAGAGACGGTTACGTTGAATCTGAGAACTTTGTAGTGACCTGGTGCGTTGGACACCTGGTGACTATGAGCTACCCGGAAAAATACGATATTAAGTATAAGAGGTGGAGTTTGGAGACCCTGCCTTTTTTACCGGAAAAATTCAAATATGAAGTTATTCCGTCAGTTCAGAAGCAGTTTCAGATTGTAAGTGCACTTTTGAATCGCAAGGATATAGACACAATTTATGTGTGCACGGACTCCGGACGAGAAGGTGAATACATCTACCGTCTGGTAGAGATGATGGCGGAAGTCAAAGATAAAAAAAGAAAACGTGTCTGGATTGATTCCCAGACAGAGGAAGAGATTTTAAGGGGAATCAAAGAGGCCAAAGATCTAAGCGAATATGATCATCTGTCAGAATCTGCTTTTTTACGTGCGAAGGAAGATTATTTAATGGGTATTAATTTTTCCCGTGTTCTTTCTCTGAAGTATGGGAATGCAGTTTCAAACTATATGGGAACAAAGTACCAGGCTATTTCCGTAGGCAGGGTTATGACCTGTGTACTGGGAATGGTTGTACGAAGGGAAAGAGAAATCCGGGAATTTGTGAAAACTCCTTTTTACAGAGTAATGGCGGATATGGACCTGTCCGGGCATTCTTTTGAAGGAGAATGGAGAGCAGTAAAGGGAAGCAGATATTTTCAATCCCCTCTGCTTTATAAAGAAAATGGTTTTCAGCAGAAAAAGGACGCCCGGCATCTGGTTCAGGAATTGATGGAAAAGCAGCCACTCCAGGGTGTTTTGGAGAAGATTGAGAAAAAGAAGGAAAATAAAAATCCACCACTTCTTTACAACCTCGCAGAGCTTCAGAATGATTGCGCCAGATTATTTAAAATAAGTCCTGATCAGACACTTCAGGTGGTTCAGGAGTTATATGAAAAGAAACTGGTGACCTATCCGCGTACGGATGCCCGTGTGCTTTCTACCGCAGTAGCGAAGGAAATCTCCAAGAATTTAAATGGTCTGCTACAGTATCCGGCTGCCAGACCGGCTCTTCAGGATATCCAGTCCAGTGAAAGTTATAAAGGAATCGGGAAGACCCGCTATACAAATGACAAGCAGATTACCGATCACTATGCAATTATACCAACCGGACAAGGATTACAGAATCTTAATAACCTTTCCGAGCTATCAGGAAAGGTTTATGAGATAATTGTGAGAAGATTCTTAAGTATCTTCTATCCGCCGGCAGTTTATCAGAAACTTGCATTAACGGTTAATAAAGATGGGGAGCGCTTTTTTGCAAATTTTAAAGTTCTGATTGACGAGGGATATCTTAAGGTCATGGAATATTCCTTTAGCAGGAAAAAGGAGTTGCAGGAGAAAGAGCAAAACCAGGGGAAAGAGGAGGAAACCTCATGCGATACGGAATTTTTGGAGATGCTGTCCGGCTTGAAGAAAGGTTCTGTCCTCCCCATCAGTGAATTTGTAATCAAGGAGGGAGAGACCTCCCCGCCAAAGCGTTATACGTCAGGTTCTATAATCCTTGCTATGGAAAATGCGGGACAATTAATTGAAGATGAAGAGTTAAGGGCTCAGATAAAGGGAAGTGGGATCGGCACCAGTGCGACACGGGCAGAGATATTGAAAAAACTGTTCTCCATCAAATACCTTGCTCTGAACAAAAAGACACAGATTATCACTCCGGCACTTCTGGGCGAGATGGTATTTGATGTGGTTCATGCATCCATTCGTTCTCTGCTGAACCCTGAGTTGACCGCCAGCTGGGAAAAAGGACTGACCTATGTTGCTGAGGGAAGTATTTCATCCGAAGAATACATGAAAAAACTGGAGACATTTGTAACCCGTCATACGGGAAGTGTAATCGGCCTCAGGAATCAGACGGCACTGAAATCCTGCTTTGATGCGGCTGCGGTTAATTACCGGAAGACACCTGTAAAAAAGAAGAAGAGTGAATCATAAATTATCAAGGAGGCATACATGAAAGATATTACGATAGCAGAATTATACACATTGGAAGAGACGATAGCAAAGGATGTCTTCACAGGGTTTACCTATCCCTGGGAGGTTCTCCCGGAAATTCATAACTTTATATTAAAGCTGGGGTCTGTTCTTTCACCGGAAGAATATGAAAAACGGGGAGAAGACATCTGGATTGCCAGAGATGCTGTAATTGCACCAACAGTTTCTATTCAGGGGCCATGTATCATCGGAAAAGGTGCCGAGATACGTCAGTGTGCATTTATCCGCGGAAACGCAATTATTGGTGAAGGAGCAGTAGTTGGAAACTCTACAGAATTAAAGAATGTGATTCTGTTCAACAGAGTACAGGTTCCGCATTACAACTATGTGGGAGATTCCATACTGGGTTTTAAAGCACATATGGGAGCCGGAAGCATCACTTCCAATGTCAAGTCAGATAAAAAACTTGTGGTTGTAAAAACAGGGGAAGAAAGAATTGAGACGGGACTGAAAAAGTTTGGAGCAATGCTGGGTGATGAAGTGGAAGTGGGATGCGGAAGTGTCCTGAATCCGGGCACTGTGATTGGGAAACAAAGTAATATCTATCCACTGTCCAGTGTACGCGGTGTGGTACCTGCAAATCATATCTTCAAGGACGCGGCACATGTGGTGGAAAAGAAATAGAAAATATGAAAGAAAAGCTGCCACTGGCAGCTTTTCTTTATGGAGCATACGGGATTCGAACCCGTGACCTCCACAATGCGAATGTGGCGCGCTCCCAACTGCGCTAATACCCCGGAAATGGAAGCAAGGGGGCTCGAACCCCTGACCTTTCGCGTGTGAGGCGAACGCTCATCCCGGCTGAGCTATGCTTCCATAGGTATAATTATAGCACTTTGAAAGCAAAAATCAATCTAAAATAATGCATTTGATCATGTAAATTTATTGTCTGCATTGTCATATAGAATGTACCGGAAAAGTTACGGTAAATACGGTTCCTTCCTCTTCGGTGCTTATTGCTTTGATGTTTCCTTTATGATTATGAACAATTGTCCGGGCAATTGACAGGCCGAGCCCGTAACCGCCTGTATCCCGGGATCTCGATTTGCTTGCCCGGTAAAAGCGTTCAAATATATGCTCCAGATCTTCCTTTGATATAAGTGGGCCGGAATTTTTGACATGCAGTATCGTCTTCTCATGTTTCTGTTCCAGTGTAACATGTATGGTCTCATTTTTGGCATATTTACATGCATTGTCCAAAAGAATCATCAAAAGTTGTTTTAACTGTTTTTCGTTTCCTGACATAAAGATATCGTCCTGGATATCTTCTGTCATAGTAGTTTTTTGCTCATAAGTAACTGATTCAAAGGGAAGAATACATTCCCATACAATCTGGGAGAAATTAAGAGACATATGAGGAGCAGGCGGAGCAGAATCTGCATCCTCTCTGGCCAGGAACAGGAGGTCCTGCAGCAGCTCTTTCATCCGTACGGCCTCTTCCTCAGTGTTGTCGATCCACTTCTTTTCCTCTGCAATTGTATGCTTCGTATGAGACTTCAATATATCAAGATTAGCGAGGATTACGGTCAGAGGAGTTTTCAGTTCATGGGAGGCATCTGCCACGAACTGATGCTGTTGGGCCCATGCTTTCTGAACCGGACTGAGTGCTCTTTTGGACAGATATACGCTGATAAAAAATGAAGTCAGGAGAACAAGGAAAAAAATAAGCACGGATATCATGATCAGACTGCGCATACTGTCCTTTTCATTCGTAATATCTGCAAAGGCGATTTTCATGCCGGTGTCAGTTCTTTCTATTTTAAACCGAAGGGCCATATTCTGAATTGTACCGGAGGATTTTCCCAGCGACAAGGCAGTATCTGCTGCTTTTTGTGCAGTGTCAGTGTTAACCTGGATACCACTGTCATTGACACCGGAAACTATATTAGAATCTCCTTCAAGCATGACAGTAAATACAAAGATTCTTCCAATTCCGCCGGCATCTGATTTTGGAGGAGGATTATTACTTCTTTCGCCGAAATCAATGGCCGGTTTTAAATCCTCTAAATTTCTTGACAAAGTCTGATTAATAGCCATCATGCTGTCAGAATAAAATCTTCTATAGTTGGATACACACATGACAACCAGAGCTGTCAGGATGACAGCGGTTACAAAAACCATATTGGTAATGACAAACTTTTTTCGCAGCTTTTTAAGCATTCTTTTTTTCCTCCAGGCGATAGCCTACTTTTCGGACCGCTGTGATCCCTGCCTCAGAGCCCAGATAATAGAACTTCTTGCGGAGAAAAGAGATATAGGCTTCTACATTATTATCTTCCGCGTCGGAGTCATTTCCCCATACATTTTCAATGAGAGATTCTTTTGAAATGATAATATTGGAATTTATCATCAGTATTTTTAAAATCTCAAATTCTTTAAAGCTCAAATGAATGTTTCTGCCCTTACACCAAAGGTCATTAGTAGACAGGACAAGCCGCAGATCCCCAAACTGCAGTTCCTCAAAGATGACTTCACCTGTCCGCCTGGAGAGTGCGCGGATTCTCGCCAGGAGTTCTCCGGGCTCAAAG
>CAMKHH010000031.1 GCA_946412445.1 uncultured Eubacterium sp. | reverse complement strand
CCACTTTTTCCTGGGATTTTCTCTTTTCCCATCGAACATATCGAGAATAAATTCTCCTTTATCACTGAACATTAACACACTGATAACGGCCAGCACGATAGCCAGCACCCAGTCAAACGATTCTGAAAACATAAAATTCTACCCCCTAATCAAGCTTATGAACAAACTGTAATATAAATTTATTACACCTAGAATAACAAATTTTACTGCATTTGTCGAGCAGATGTACATTGTATCAGAATCTGACTTGTGCTATGATATTATCAGGCTCAAAAAAAGAAACAGGAGTAACTTATGAAAATAGAAACACACAGTGCGGCAGAAACATCCGCACTTGGACAAAGACTTGGCGAACAGGCTTTGCCGGGACAGATTTATACTTTGACTGGCGACCTCGGCGTTGGCAAAACCGTCTTTACACAGGGGCTTGCCAAGGGACTTGGAATTACAGAGCCTGTCAGCAGCCCCACCTTTACCATCGTACAGGTGTATGAAGACGGCCGGCTTCCATTCTATCATTTTGACGTATATCGGATTGGAGATATTGAAGAGATGGAGGAGATCGGGTATGATGATTATTTCTTTGGTCAGGGTGTAACCATGATTGAATGGGCAAATCTGATTGAAGAACTGCTTCCCGAAAATATTATCTCCGTAATGATTGAAAAGGATCTGGACAAAGGCTTTGATTACAGAAAAATAACGATTCAGGGACTTCCGGATGAAGTGCTGAATATAAGGAGGACCGGGTATCAGTTATGAAACTTTTAGCACTGGACAGCTCCGGGCTGGTGGCTTCCGCCGCCATACTCGAAGATGAAAATTTATTAGCCGAATATACTGTAAACTATAAAAAGACGCATTCACAGACCTTGCTTCCGATGTTAGATACCATCGCACAGATGATTGAGCTGGATCTTAATACGATAGATGCCATTGCAGTTGCATCAGGTCCCGGCTCGTTTACCGGCCTTAGAATCGGTTCGGCAACTGCTAAAGGCCTTGGCCTGGCACTGGACAAACCTTTAATTGAGGTGCCCACCACGGAGGCTCTGGCTTATAATATCTATGACAGTGACAAAATCATCTGTCCGATTATGGATGCCCGCCGTTCTCAGGTTTATACCGGTATCTATGATTATGAGGATCATGCTTTAAGAATCCTGGAGAATCAGATGGTAATCGGGGTTACGGATCTGGCAGAAAAACTGAATTTGCTGGGACGGGAAGTTATATTTCTTGGAGATGGTGCCCCCATCTACCACGATTTGCTGGAAACCAGCCTTATCATCCCGCATTCCTACGCTCCCGCTCACGTAAATAAGCAACGCGCCGCATCCGTCGGAGCACTGGGTGAAATTTATTATGCCAGAGGAATCGTGGTCAGTGCTGAAAACCATCGGCCGGAATACTTAAGAAAACCACAGGCTGAAAGAGAGCGGGAGGAAGCTGCCAAAAAGGCAGAGGGTGAACACATATGATTGCAATCAGAGAAATGCTGTTTGAGGATCTGGATCAGGTGCTTTCTATAGAAGAAGCCAATTTTTCCGTACCATGGACTGCCAATGGATTCCTTTCCTTTCTTATGCGGGAGGATGCATGTTTTCTTGTGGCTCTGGAAGGAAGCCATATACTGGGATATTGCGGCGTGATACTCACGCCTCCCGAGTCAGATATTACCAATATTTGCGTAGCTTGGGACTTTCGCCGCAAAGGGGTTGCCCGCAAACTGCTTGAGCAGTTAAGTTCAAAGCTTCTGCAGCAGGGAATCCGCGAAATCCATCTGGAAGTCCGGGAAAGCAACTTACCGGCCCTCAATTTATATCGGAAACTGGGTTTTAACCAGGACGGACTTCGCCCCCACTATTATGAATCTCCAACGGAGGATGCAGTCCTCATGACTTGCCGGCTTCCTGCCCAATAGTTCCCACTGGAAATTCTGACATCCGTGTTTTACACTAGAGATGTAGACAAAAGCAGTTTTTGGAGGATATAGGAATGAGAACGTATGATAAAAAAACAAAAAAGCTGATTCGTGTAGTCTGCAATTGCTGTGGCAGAGAATTGAAGCTTATAGATGACGCGCCTGTAGAGGACATCTGTTATGTAGACAGCTGTTGGGGATACTTTTCCGGAAAGGATATGGAAAGACACCGTTTTGAATTATGTGAATCCTGTTATGACAAAATCGTGGCGACGCTTGCAATCCCACCGGAGATTTCAGAAATCTCGGAACTATAGACAGAACCCCTCTTGCGGAAAGAGGGGTTTTCTTGTAAAATAGTCCCTATATCAAATTTTAAAAGGAGATTCATATGGCAAATCCAATAATTACGATAACACTGGAAAACGGGGATGTAATGAAAGCAGAGCTTTATCCGGAAATCGCACCGAATACGGTGAACAATTTTATCAGCCTGGTTAAAAAGGGCTTTTACAACGGTCTGACCTTCCATCGTGTCATTCCGGGCTTTATGATTCAGGGCGGATGCCCGGTCGGAAATGGCACAGGCGGCCCCGGCTATAACATCAAGGGGGAATTTTCCCAAAACGGTTTCGAAAATAGCCTGAATCACGAAGAAGGTGTATTATCCATGGCACGTGCCATGCAGCCAGACTCCGCCGGCAGCCAGTTCTTTATCATGCATAAGAATTCACCTCATCTGGATGGTGCCTATGCTGCCTTCGGAAAGGTAATAGAAGGTCTTGAAGTGGTTGACAAGATTGCGAATGTTCCTGCCGATTACAGAGACTGCCCTCTGGAGGCTGTAAAAATTGCATCTGTAACTGCAGACACCTCAGGTGAGGATTATCCTGAACCTGAAAAGTGCTGATTGCCACGTAAAGATATAGCTGGATAGTTATCTGTTTCGGAGCCCTGAAGGGCTCCGGTTTATTTTATGGCCGTAGTGCATCACCGGTTAGAATTCTTCCTTTCAGGATAGCAAAATAACGGTTTTCTTTCTCGCTCATGACCGCCCGCCCATTGGTAGCTTCTGTAATCTCTGCCTTCAGGGACTGGATTTGACTGATGGGTGCCAGGATTGTGATTGCCGCAACATCCGTATACTGACTATCTGTGATGGGAATCTTATGCTTTCCCAAAATATACTGAATCTTTCCTATTCCGTTATAATCGGTTTGGATTTCCAGAAGTGTTCCGTATTGCTTCTCAATGGTGGTACTGGCTTTTATTCCCTCCCGGGCAGCAGCAGAATAGGCACGGACAAGACCTCCTGTTCCAAGAAGTGTCCCGCCAAAATAACGGGTCACCACTAAAGCGGTATTGCACAGTCCCTCACCCAGAAGCACATCCAGCATCGGGCGTCCGGCTGTTCCCCCTGGTTCTCCATCATCTCCTGCCCTCACGATTTCCTGACGTTCCCCAACCGTATAGGCAAAGCAGTTATGGCTGGCATCCCAATACTTTTTTTTCATTTCCTCTATAAATGCAAGTGCCTCTTCTTCGCTTTCCGCTAACCTGACATTCGCTATAAACCGTGATTTCTTCTCAAGCGTCTCCGCCTCGCTGCCACTGTAGATTGTCTTATATCTTTCGATCATGTTTTCACCCCAATTCCGTATAAATCATTTATATTATAGCACATTTGATGAAGATTATATGAACTTTTGTTTAGGGGGCTTTATTTCAAATTTGATATTTGTTATAATGAAGTCTGATTATTAAAAATATATAGCAGTTGAAAGAAGTATAAAGAAAGGGTACAGTATGAACTTTGGTAAAAAGAGCGTATCCGGGAAGCGTGAGAAAATCAACTCTTCGTCCGCCAAGATTGAAAAGACGGCTGGTGTGACCGCATTGCGTGTGTTGTTTTTTGGCCTTCTGACCATCTTAGCTATGGGTATCTGTCTTGGAATCGGAGCCTTCCGGGGACTGATTGACAGTGCACCTGATATCTCGGACGTTAATATTATGCCAATGGGTTATGCAACTTTTATCTATGACTCAGATGGTAATGAAATACAGAAATTAAATTCTTCGGATGGCAACCGTATTTCGGTGTCCATCGATGAAATCCCGGAAAGTATGCAGCATGCTATTGTGGCAATTGAAGATTCCCGTTTTTATGAACATAACGGAATTGACCCTCAGGGTATCGCACGAGCAGTTTTTGTCGCTGTAAAAAACCGTGGCAAGAATATGGAAGGTGCCAGCACGATCACACAGCAGCTGCTGAAGAACAATGTCTTTACGAACTGGGTGCATGAGGGATCCATGGAACGATTCCGCCGGAAATTCCAGGAGCAGTATCTCGCTGTCAAGCTTGAGAGCAGCCTGAATGCCAAGGGACTGAATGCCAAAGACATTATTCTGGAAAACTATTTGAACACAGTTAACTTTGGTGCGGGAGCCTATGGGATTCAGACGGCTGCCCAGACATATTTTGGAAAAAACTGTGCAGACTTAAGTCTATCAGAAAGCACTGCCCTGGCAGCAATTCCACAAAACCCCAGCAAATACAATCCGAAACGGCATCCCGAATACAATGCGCAGCGCAGAAAAAAAGTGCTTGGCGATATGCTGAAGCAAAATTATATCTCCCAGGCAGAATATGATGAGGCTATGGCAGATGATGTATACTCCCGGGTCATACAGGATTCTGACTCCACGACCGATCAGCCATATTCTTATTTTGTGGATGCTCTGGTCACCCGCCTGAAGGAAGATTTAATGACCCAGAAAGGCTATTCGGAAATACAGGCCAAAAATGCGATTTACAGTGGCGGGTTAAAGATTTATACCACGCAGGATCAAAGTATCCAGCAGATTATGGACGAAGAATTTCAAAATCCCGATAACTATCCTGCGGGAACCGAAATCGGTCTGGACTGGGCATTATCCGTAAAGCATGCAGATAAGCCCGATGAAATTAAAAATTACAGTCAGGAGATGCTTCAAAAGTATTTTCGGGATCAGGGCGATGAAGGCTTTGATCTGCTGTTCACCACAGAAGAAGAAGCTCAGGCAGCCGTGGATACTTACAAGGCTGCAATTGTGAAGGAAGGCGATACCATCGTTGCAGAACGCACCAGTTTCACACCCGAGCCTCAGGCATCCATGGTAATTATGGATCAATATACCGGGTATGTAAAAGGACTGATAGGCGGACGGGGTACAAAAACTGCCAGTCTGACGCTAAATCGTGGTACCGATACCTATCGGCAGCCCGGTTCTACTTTTAAGATTCTATCCACCTACGGCCCGGCATTGGATACGGATGCCATTACCCTGTCAACGGTTGTTGCAGATGAGCCATATCAGTATGAAACCGGAACTCCGCTCAAGAATGCGGATGGAAGGTATCATGGGGATGTGACAATACGAAAGTCAATAGAAAATTCTTATAATATCGTAGCAGTAAAAACTTTGACCGATATTACGCCTCAGCTTGGATTCAACTATCTTAAGAAGATGGGCTTTGATGGCCTGGTTGATTCAACGGCTGTGGATATCAGACAACCTCTGGCTCTGGGAGGCGTCAGCAAAGGCGTCACTACTCTGCAGCTGACTGCAGCCTACGCGGCAATTGCTAACAAAGGGAGTTATCTGGAGCCCGTATTATATACAAAAGTGTTAGATCAGGAAGGGAATGTGCTTCTGGATAATACACCGGTAAAGACACATATCTTCAAGGAAAGCACTGCTTATCTCCTTACAAGTGCTATGGAGGATGTCGTAAACTATGGGACGGGTACTATGTGCAGGCTGGACAACATGTCTGTGGCGGGGAAGACAGGAACCACTACTTCCGCTAAGGATCTTGTATTTGCCGGTTTTACGCCTTATTACACCGCCGCTGTATGGGCCGGTTATGACAACAATATAGCGGTTCCCAAAAACTCGCAGAACTTTCATAAAGTATTGTGGCAGAAGGTAATGAGCCGCATTCATGAGGGCCTGCCTGATGTAGGATTTGAAGAACCTTCAACAGTAAAGGAAGCAACTATCTGTTCGGCTTCCGGATTACTGGCCGGATCCGGTTGTCCCCGTGCTACCGAATACTTCGACCTTGACAGTGTTCCTACCAAGAGGTGTACACAGCACTATGTAGCGCCAACACCTACGCCAACACCTACACCGGATGCAAACTCCCCTGTGCCCTCTCCATCTGAAGGCGAGAAAAAACCTGAAAATGCAGGTGAAAATCCTACAGAGACGCCCGCCGATCCACCCCCTGCTCCGGATAGCCCGTCACCGTCGGAGGATTCCCAGGGATAAAAGCAGAAAAATGGCTGTTATATTATGTAGTTTCTAAGGGTAAGTACCCACAATAGAACAATCATAATATAGCAGCCATTTATTTATTCAAGAGCCAGCTTCGCCGCTCCATAGATTCCGGCATCGTTACCCAACTCTGCCTGAGCCAGAGGCGTTTCTTTACAAGCGGCAAAAGCAAACCTCTTATAAAATTTCCGGATTGCATCAATTAACGGCTGGCCGGCTTTTGAAACACCGCCGCCTATTACAAAAATCTCAGGATCTACAACACAGGCAAAGATGGCGAGTGCATTTCCCAGATATCGCGCAAAATCATCTACAACCCTGACCGCTGTGCTGTCGCCTTCTTTATACGCATCCAACACATCCTTCGCAGAAATCCGGTCCGGATTCAGAACTGTCTTCTCCTTTGTCCTTGCAAGTTCCTGCCTTGCAAGTCTGACAAGGCCTGTAGCCGAAGTAAACTGCTCCAGACATCCATGATTTCCGCAGTTACAGGCCTCAGCAAGCTCCGGCTCCATAGCAGCGTGACCGATCTCTCCCCCTGCTCCATGGGCTCCGGTCACAATTTTCCCATCCACAATAATTCCGCCGCCTACACCGGTTCCAAGAGTAACCATAATCAGATTCTTTGTCCCTTTTCCTCCGCCTTTCCACATCTCACCCAGTGCGGCTACATTGGCATCATTTCCAACTTTTATGGGAATTCCCAACAATTCTTCCAGTTCCTCTGCAACTTTTTTATGTCCCCAGAAAAGGTTGACTGCCGCCAGAACCTCCCGCTCGGCTATGACCGGTCCCGGTACCCCTATGCCTAATCCGGCCACATCCTCTTTGGAAAGCTCCTTTTCCTTCATCTTTTGCTGCACACTCCTGGCAACATCAGGTAAAATTTCGCATCCGTTATTCTGTGTCCGTGTTTTTACTTCCCACTTGTCCAGCACTGTTCCATCCGTTCTGAATAATCCAAACTTTATGGACGTCCCGCCTATGTCAACTCCAAATACATATCCAGCCACTTTATCTAGTCCTCTCTTTTCTTTGCAAGATTCGCCTGCACACGCTTGTACAATTCCTGTGCGGCATTATAGCCCATTTTCTTCTGTCTGTGATTTACAGCTGCGGTTTCCACTATGATAGCAAGGTTCCTTCCTGGACGAATGGGAAGGGAGTGGCACACAACCTGATTGCCCAGAAGCTCTATATACTCCTCTTCCAGACCAAGACGGTCATACTCTTTATCCCTGTCCCATTCTTCCAGTTTGATTACTAAATCTATGGATTGGGTATTCTTCACGCTTTCAACACCAAACAAGGTTTTTACGTCGATGATACCTATACCCCGTAATTCGATGAAATGCCTGGTGATATCCGGTGCTGACCCGACCAGCGTGATATCACTGACCCGGCTGATTTCCACTACATCATCACTTACAAGCCTGTGACCCCGCTTAATCAGTTCCAGTGCCGCTTCGCTCTTTCCTATTCCGCTTTCACCCATGATCAGAACGCCTTCACCAAATACATCCACCAACACACCGTGTATGGAGATTGCCGGGGCCAGCTGGACATTCAGCCAGCGGATAATCTCTGCCATAAATGCAGAAGTCTTCTTATCTGTTCCAAGAGCAGGTACCTTATATTTCCTGCACAGCTGCAAAAGCTCATTACCCGGAATCATCTGAGTGGTAAAAATCACACAGGGTATATCCCTGGATACAAATTGCTCAAAAGCCTTTACTCTCTTTTCTTCATCCAGATGCTGCAGATAAGTGAACTCAACATAACCGATAATCTGAACGCGTTCACTCGCAAAATGCTCATAATATCCTGTCAGCTGTAAAGCAGGGCGGTTAATATCCGGTATTGAAATTTTGACGTCCGTCATCTCAATATCCGGAGTCAGATTCTTGAGATTCATTTCCTCGACCAAATTAACCAGACTAATCTCTTTCATACGCCTCTTCCTTTCTCCATATGGCCTTTCACTCTATATGTTACTATTTTATCATATCGCCACCATCACTTCAACTAATGTCATCCGATGTTTCATGGAAAAATTCATACACCGCTTTTGCAGATTTTTCATTCATAGACGGAAGTTTGGAAAGCTCCTCCACAGTTGCTGCTTTTATCTCGTCAATTCCCTGGAAGTGGCGCATCAGTTCCTTCCTTCTGGTCGGTCCGATTCCGGGAATATCGTCTAAAATAGAATGCACCTGCCCTTTGCTCCTTAAAAGGCGATGGTATTCAATCGCAAAACGATGTGCTTCATCCTGTATTCTGGTAATCAATTTAAAGCCTTCACTATCCTTATCGATGGGAATCTCCACGTTATTAAAGTACAGTCCGCGGGTCCGGTGTTTATCATCCTTTACCATGCCGGATACGGGGATATCAAGCCCCATCTCCTCCAGAACTTCTAGCGCAATATTTACCTGACCTCGTCCTCCATCCATCATGATCAGATCCGGCAGACGCTCAAATCCGGAATCCTGTTCTACGCCACGCCGGAACCGTCTCGTCAGAACTTCTTTCATGCTGGCATAATCATTAGGGCCTTTGACCGATTTTATACGGAATTTTCGATAATCCGCTCGTTTCGGTTTTCCCTTTTCATATACGAT
>CAMKHH010000030.1 GCA_946412445.1 uncultured Eubacterium sp. | reverse complement strand
ATGAAACGCATGACCTTTTGACCCTGGTATCATATAATAAAGTATCATTATATAAGACGGGTGAATTTTATGAAACATTCTACCATTAAGACCTATCAAATACATTATCATAATTTGATTCAGGCCAGACATTTCAATCCGGTATCTTATCAGATAGCTTCCGGGGATGTCCCGCTGACGGCGCCTGAACCTCAACCGGGGTATCGTTTTCTTGGATGGTATAAATCTCCTGCTGACAAACACAGGATTACAATGATTCCACATGGATGCATCGGAGATCTGAATCTTTATGCCAGGTGGGAGGCCGTATTTTGTACTTTACACTATCATGCTAATGTTCCTGATGACATAGAGGTTATCAATCTTCCTGCTTCTATAAGAATACGAGAAGGGGAAACCTTGCGCATCTCTGACTGTATTCCCGCCAGACAAGGATATCAGTTTGGGGGATGGAATACCATACCGGGCGGATCCGGAACTATGTATCAGCCCGGCACTTTCCTCCGAAGTATCAAAGACGACACGGACTTATATTGTCAGTGGTCCGCTCAGCCATAATACAGAAAACCTGCTGCCGGTCAATAAGACCGGCAGTTTGCGTGATTAACCAGCAGAAGCTGTTAATCGTAGATATGTCCTTTCAGCGGAAGTTCCGCCTCTTCCGCCAGGCGGAGTATTCCGTCTGATGCAATAGATACTGTAGACTCCACATGTATAAAGTCAGTGACGCCATAATCAAACAAAATGTTGGATTGTGCCCGAAATTCATCATCTCCATCCCAGAAAAAGAACTGAACGGGAATACAGTCAAATGCCTTAATCTGATAGCCCGCGTCTCCCTGAGGTAATGCGATGCCTCCTAACTTCTGCGCCGCATGATGCAGCTTCTCCAAATGTCCGCTGAAAGTCTCGGAAAAAGGCTGCAGTACATGGGCTGTAAACGCGGATGTAAACGGAGATGCATTCCTCACATTACGAAAAGGCACCCACTGATTTCGAATATGAGCACCTTCCTTTGCATACCACAGCAGATTATAAATTGTCAACTGGTTTTCACAGGAAACACAAGCCGTTGAATTCAACCCCTGAATCCGCCCATCCTTACGGTTAATACAATATTCCTTTCCATAATACGTCAGCAGAATATGCTCTTCCTGCCAGATCAGTTCCGGAAGTTTAACAGCCAGTTCCTGCTCCTCTATCTCCAGAAACCTCTCTCTCCAGTATTCACATAGCTTTTCATAATTTGATATTATTCCGACATCCCCGTTACCATACCTGTTCTCAGACATTATACCATCCTCTCCCTTCAGATACATAATTCCCCTGATACCCAAGCTCATGCTTTTTCATGCAGGCATAACCTTTTGGCTCTTGTATCATGATACCAGATTCCAGGCGGTATAACAACAGGTTTTCAGGAATACGTAGCACTCGACTGCAGTATCTGAACCCGTTCTTTCTCATATCCCCAAAGTCCCAGACACATCTGTACATCCCGTTTTTCCAGCCTGCATTTAGGTCCGAGTATGATTTCTCTTACCATGCTGTCCTTTTCTTCGGAAAATATAAGTTCCATATAGGATATGAGCCTATAATTGCTGTAATAAATCCGGACAGGTGACAGACGGAATCCTTTTTTCAACAAAAATATATCTGTACATGCTTCCGGAACAGCCGCCAGACAGATTCGCCATTCCTGTTCCTCTTCAAATGCAGGATTCTTCATAATACTGAGTTCAACTTCTGCTTTTCCATACACCGCACGTACGACCTCTTGCATCGACAATCCCCGTTCCAACTGCCTGAAAATTTCTTCAGCCTGTGTTCTGGCATATATTTTTTGCTCTTTGGAATCATAACAGATTTTCAAAAATCTGACTGCAGGATTTGCTGCTTCGTGAAAAGCTTCTTTTTCAAATCCAATAGCAACCCCTCTTCCATCCATTGCATAAGCACGCCATTGACTTAAAAGATCCGGCTTTTCAGAAAAACAGGCCGCATACAGATTTTTCTGTTCTGTAAATGACTGAAAACAGACACGGAACGCCCTCTGCTTCTCATATTTATCGGGCATCAGATGGCAGAATTCCTCTGCAATCATCTCCTGCATCCATCGACGCTCCGCATAATCATTAGATTTTTCCATATCCGAAAGCCGAATGCTCCGGTTCTTCAGAATATTCATCAAAGCTTCCACTGTACAATAGTGATAGACTAACTGCTGCCCGGCCATATATTCATCTCCCGTCCTATATGCAGCCTTTTATCTGACAAATGCTTTATTCTTCTTAATATGACCAGGCTTTCTTCTTTCATACAGTATATGTATGTCTTTTTTTGAGCAAGGGCTTTGGCTTATGATAAAACTTAAAATGTACCCTCTGAAACATGTTTTTTTAATCCCCTGAATACTTCTTCGCTGATGATATGCTCGATCTTGCAGGCATCTTTTTCGGCAATTTCTGCCGAAACCTGGGCGTACTTCTCCAGAAATTTTGTCAGAACCATATGTCTTTCGAATATTTTCTCCGCCATGAAACGTCCCTTTTCTGTAAGTTCCAGCGCCGTTCCTTCCCCGTTTTTCACATAGCCTTCCTGCTTCAGAACACGGATTCCATTACTCACACTGGCCTTGCTGTACCCAAGCTCGTTCGCTACATCTACAGCCCTCACCCTGGGGCTTTTTAACATTAGGATATAAATAGTTTCGAGATAATTCTCGGATGCCTCATGCATATATAGCCCTCCTTTCTCATAAATTTCTTTTTCTGGCAAAATCTCTTCTCTGATGCAATCGGCGCAATGAATCTTGTACATATTCTTTCTGTCTATAGCACCGATTTCCTCCAATATATGTATCATACGGTAAACTGTGGCGGGACCTATACTTCCATCCGTCCGGGATGCCTGATAAAAAATCTCCTTACAGCTGGCGCAATCCTGTGTAAGAATTATGTCCAAAAGGGTAAGACGTTGTTTTGTAATCCTACAACCCTTTTCCCTCAATTTGTTTACGATGATTTCCTTGTTTTTCTTACTGTTTCCGTATAGTTCTTCAGACATCTTAGATGGTTACTCCTTTCGTAATTAGTATATACTAACCATTATCCGCACACATACCTTTTCTTTGTCAAACATTTCTATAATAGTTAGTATATTCTAACCGATAGTTCTTGTCAACCCTGTACATACAAGCAAAAAAATCCCCATTCAGCCCTGGGACCAAATGGAGAATTTTTACATTATTCTGATTTTTGAGTTGTATCTGCAAAGCTGCGGATATTAGAAGCATTTACATATAAAATATGTTTCCCTTCTTTTTGCACAACCAATGTGGGCGCACTTCTCACTCCGTATTGCATGGCCAGGTTCGTATTATCTTCCACAGGTATTGTTTCATATGGAATATTTGCCTCTGTCAGGAACGTTTTCGCCATCTTACAGTTAGGGCAGGTTTTAGTTGTAAAGAGCAGCATTTTTTCCGGCTGCTCTATCACTGAAGAATCCTTATCGGATTCTGTTCTGAAATCACTGACAGCCGTTTTCGACTGTAAACCATAGGCTTTTTCCGGTGCATATAGTTTACGGTCTTTAAATTCCTGTGTTTTTCCCTCATTCCAGTTCTGCACCGGGCGGTAATAGCCTGTAATCCGGCTGTATACCTCCGTAGGCTCACCACACTGGTCACAAACATATGTTTCACCGCTGATATATCCATGGTTTTTACATACGGAGTAGGTCGGGGATATCGTGTAGTATGGCAAGGTATAGTTCTCCGCAATCTTACGGACCAGTGCAGCCGCCGATTTCCAGCCGGGCAGCTTTTCACCGACAAATGCGTGGAATACTGTACCGGAGGTATAAAGTGTCTGTAAATCATCCTGAAGCTCAAGTGCTTCAAAAATGTCATCCGTAAATCCTACGGGCAGATGCGAGGAATTTGTATAGTAAGGCGTTTCACCCTTTTTCCCGGCGGTAATGATATCCGGATAGCGCTTCACATCGTGCTTGGCCAGACGATATGTGGTGCTCTCTGCCGGAGTCGCCTCCAGGTTATACAAGTCACCATACTGCTCCTGGTAATCGGACAAACGCTCCCGCATATGGTTCAATACATTCTTTGCAAATGCATGAGCCTTAGGGCTGGAAATATCCTCTTTCAGCCATCCGGCATTTTGCAGGGCTTCATTCATCCCAATCAGTCCGATTGTGGAAAAATGACTGTCGAAGGAACCCAGATACCGTTTCGTATATGGATATAAGCCTTCCTCCAGAAGCTTTGTAATCACCTCCCGCTTTACCTTAAGGCTTCTTGCTGCAATGTCCATCATCTTGTCCAGACGGGCATAGAAGTCTGCCTCATCCTCCGCCAGATAGGCAATGCGTGGAAGATTAATCGTGACTACACCTACAGAGCCTGTGCTCTCACCGCTTCCGAAAAAGCCTCCGGATTTTTTCCGAAGCTCACGCAAATCCAGCCTCAGACGGCAGCACATGCTGCGGACGTCACTTGGCTCCATCTCACTGTTGATATAGTTTGAGAAATACGGCGTACCGTATTTTGCTGTCATTTCAAATAAAAGGCGGTTATTTTCTGTATCGCTCCAGTCAAAATCCTTTGTAATGGAATAGGTAGGAATAGGGTATTGGAATCCACGTCCATTGGCATCCCCTTCAATCATGATTTCGATAAATGCACGGTTTACCATATCCATCTCTTTTTTACAGTCTTTGTATTTAAAGTCCATCTCTTTACCGCCGACGATGGCAGGCAGTTCCGCCAGATCATCCGGAACCACCCAGTCCAGCGTAATGTTGGAAAATGGCGCCTGGGTTCCCCAGCGTGAAGGAGTATTCACTCCATAAATAAAGCTTTCGATGGATTTTTTTACCGCATCATAAGAAAGATTATCCGCTTTCACAAAAGGTGCCAGATAGGTATCAAAAGATGAAAAAGCCTGTGCTCCTGCCCATTCATTCTGCATGATGCCGAGAAAATTTACCATCTGATTACAAAGCGTCGCCAGGTGTCTGGCGGGAGCTGATGTAATCTTGCCCCGAATTCCCCCCAAGCCTTCCGTAATCAGTTGTTTTAAACTCCAGCCGGCGCAATATCCGGTCAGCATGGACAAATCATGAATATGTATAGCAGCGCTTCTGTGCGCCTCCGCTATCTCGGAGTCATAGATCTCGCTGAGCCAGTAATTTGCAGTAATCGTACCGGAATTACTTAAAATCAAGCCGCCTACAGAATAAGTAACGGTCGAATTCTCCTTCACCCTCCAGTCTGTCACCTTTAAGTAGCTGTCGACTGTTTCTTTGAAGTCCAGAATCGTGGATTTCATATTCCGTATCTTCTCGTGCTGCTTCCGGTAGAGGATAAATGCCTTTGCCACATCTGCATAACCGCTTTTACTCAAAATTGTCTCTACGCTGTCCTGGATATCTTCTACCGACACATATCCATTCGTAATTTTAGGTTCAAAATCTGCCGTAACATTCAGTGCCAGCAGTTCAATTGTCTGACGGTTATATTCCCTGTTCTTTGAATCAAAAGCTTTGGTAATTGCCCGGATGATTTTCGTCAAATCAAACTCGGCAGTCTGACCGTCTCTTTTTACAACCTGATACATCTTATGCCACCTCGGTGTTTTTTATTTGGCCGCTGGTTCAGCCATATCCATAGATACGATTATAACACAAGCGAGAAGACTCTTCAACATGCAAAACACAATATATAGTATTAATTCAAAACCGTTACCCTATATATGCTTTACATTCCCCGAAGTTTCGCAGAAGGTACGAGTGTTTGTACAACTTTAAGAAATTCCTGCAGTTCTTCTTTCGAGCAGCTGTGGAATCCACTTATAAGCACATCTTCGGAGTCCACAAAGCTCTGAAGATAATAATGCTCTGCTCCCTGTATCCAGTGGGCAATTTTCTGAAAATCTCCGCAGGTATGAAGTTCACGTACTACGGTCGTTCTGAACTCATACGGCAGTTTTCCCGACAGCAGAAGGGAAATACTTTCTTCAACCGGACGGATATCATAGTTTTCTGTTCCGACTGTCAGGCCGTACTTTTCCGGAGAATTTTTCACATCCATAGCCACATAGTCCAGCAGATCTGCCTCTATAAGTTCGTTCAGCCTGTCCGGAAAGCTTCCATTCGTATCCAGCTTTACCAGAAAACCAAGCTCGCGTATTTTCACAAGGAACTCTGCAATTTTCGGCTGCAGCAAGGGCTCACCCCCGGTAATGCATACCCCGTCAATCAGACCCTTACGCTTCTTCAAGAACTCCAGAACCTCTTCCCCCAGTATTGCCGGGGTTCGAGGATTGGGCTGTAGTATCGATGCATTATGGCAAAACGGGCATCTGTAATTACAGCCCGCCGTAAAAATTGTACAACAGATTTTCTCCGGATAATCCAGCAGCGACAGCTTCTGTATTCCACTAATTAACAAATAATCTTCCCCCTTCTGTCAGGTGCTAACGCCGACCACTGTGCCTGCAGATACCTTTCGTGTTCTGCTCTGTTTCTTGTGATAAACTCAAAGGTCAGATATTTTGGAGCAATTTTCTCAATCAACCCCTTTACCCCGGCTGCCGTAAATGGTTTATGCTGATCCAGTTGGAAAATATAACTGTATACCTGTGCATATCGTTCCCAATAGTCAGTTTTCAGCCGGATCTCCCCGCTTTCAAGTCTTTTCTTCATATCGCAGGCCACATCTCCGGTCAGGGATTGGTTCAGATGAATTCCTTTTATATAGCTTTTTATCTGCCGATTCCTGTCCAGCACCTGCAGGATATAGTCTACCCCTTCTTCCTGTGAATGCAGGCCGATATTCGTGTGGAGGAGATGTCCGGTATCCAGCATAATTCCCTTTTTTTCGTAATGTACACGTTCCAGCAATTCTTCTGTAATTTCCGGATTCATAAGGTTCATCCCCGGCCACCAGAGATTCTCCATAAGGAAATCAAAGGAATAGTTCCCTGCGTCCAGAACCTGATTGATAAGCTCTGCAGCGGCTGTTATCACTTCACGGTCCGTGTACTGAAACCGGTGTGTAAAAGATTCTATGATTTTAACCTCACTCACATGGAAAACCACATATTTTGCACCAAGCACCTGTGCCTGATGCAGTTCACCGCGAAGGTTTTCGACCATTGCCTGTGGAGTGGTTCCTCCATAAAGCTGTTCGACCACCTCCATGCTGCCATACTCTTCCAGAAGTGCTTTTTTGTTTCCCATCCATAAGTCCATCCAGCTTTGATACGAAGAGAGGTGAATTCCCTGAATTAATTCCATCGGTACCTTATCCTCCGGACACTGGGGTATTCTCATATACTCCAATCCGTCCAGATGATTGCTGATACAGAATCTCCGAATGTCATCTCTGCCGCCATATCTTGCCATATCTTCCGTACTGTTATTAAAATTCGTTGTAACTATCATGTTCTGCCTTTCCTGGATCACGGCTCCAGTATACCATACTTTTCTTTAATCCTATCCAGTTTTTTCAGCATAGGCTTCCCCAGTATGCTTAAAAAAATCAAAGTGGAAGATGCATGTACCATATTCACAGGAAACCCGCTGGCATACATGGCAAGAAATGCGCCTGTGTTAATCTCCCCCATCCCCATAAATGTGGAGGATGTATCAAGCAGCAGGCCATATATCACCAACACCGACAAAAAGCCGTAGATACATACCCATAACATAAAGTGCTTCCACCGCCCCCGCTTTCTCCGGAACATAAGGCCTGCCAGAAAACCAATGATTCCATATGCAAACATCTGCCACGGAGTCCATGGCCCCTGACCGAAGAAAAAATTGGAGACAAATCCGGCCAATGCGCCTGTCAGAAAGCCTGCTTCGCCCCCCAGGCTGATGCCTGATATAATCACGATAGCGGCTGTGGGTTTGAAGAATGGAACCATGAAAAAAGCCATCCTTCCCACGACTCCCAGGGATGCCATCACGGCTATTACTACGACTTCCCGTGCCTGAGGTCTCCGGTTTTCAAATACCATAAAAAACGGAAGCATGGATATAATTATAACACACAGCGGTATAAAATAGGGACTCCTGTCATTCAGGAAAAATATCCCGAAGAAAATCACTGCCGGAATGGCGGTCAGAACCAGCACAAAACAAATCACAGTTCTTTTGCTTAGCCGGTGGTCTTCCTTCGAGGAGTGTGTAATGTAGAATTCCGCTGCATACTCTTTTTTAGTATCCAGAAGATTTCTGACAGTGAAGAATAAGATAACCCCGATTATAATCTGCGCATACGCATAGGCTGTCATCTGCATATGGCTGTAAATACTCAGATTCAGGAATGTATTTTTTTTTCGATTCAGCAGATTCAGCATGCTGTTCGTGTCAGCAGCCCATAGAAAAGCCGCTATCGGAAGCAGGCCGTTCCATGCGAATACAATCTTTCCGAGCCATGCCGCCTTCACCTTCCGGCGGAAAGCGTACAGGATAAAAATCAGAGCCAGAATTGCTCCCACCCATGCCCCTGCCTGCAGATAAAGCGCTGTCTTATCTGCCACTGCCGTCACAGATTCCGGAACCTGATACTGTCCTCCGATTCCGTCTTGCAGCCCTTTCAGCTTTAAAAGAGAGGCAGTATGTGGATATACAGTATATTTCAAATCCGGCACGGAAAACCAGGGCAGGAACAGCATGGAGATTATCTCAAACAAAGCAGCTCCTATGGGAATCATAGCCTGCGTATCCATGCCTCTTGCAAGGGCGGTATCCACAGCCTCTTTTCTCTCTATTTTTCTCTGCATTTTTCAATCACATCCTTTGCGGTCACTACGTCCGGATACCACTTTCTGGCCATACGGTTCGCCGCCGTGGTATAAAAGCTGTTTCCACAGAAAAATTCCCGGGCAGGTGCGCTTGTCACCACGCCGCCGTTGAAGAAAAGCGCACAGGTATCCCC
>CAMKHH010000029.1 GCA_946412445.1 uncultured Eubacterium sp. | reverse complement strand
TTGCAATTCAAAATAATCCAATTTCCAAAAATACAAAGAAATTCTTAAAAAATATCGGCATTACGGATATCTCAGCAGTTGACACGATTTCCTTTTCTTCTTTGGAACAGAACCTCCTGCCTTACGATCTTGAAAAAATAGTATATGAGTTAATGCCTCTCGGATGCCTGCGCCACCCTGATGGCGAGATTTTCATTTTTGACATTCCAATGACCAAAAGATTACTGCATATCCTGGCGAATTATGATGTATATTACTTATCAAGGCTGGCAAAGTACAGTCTTAGAGAAATTATGCAGTTCCGCAACCTCGGAGCCAATACCTTCCATGAATTGGAAAAAGTATGCAAGGAATACGAAACCCCACTACCCGACTGATATTTTGCAATAAAAAAAGAGTTCTACACTTCTCATAGTACGAAATGCAGAACTCTTATCATAAAATAATTTTATTGCTTTTTTAATTGACATAACTGCGATAAACACAAGCGGAAAGCAAAATCCTGGGCATACCGTCCGCTTTTTATTCCATTCACTGCCTTTTGAATAATGTCAATCCCCTCGTCAGCCTGATCCAGCGTCATCTTGGGAATATATGTCCTCTGATGAACACCTACTTCCTGTAAGGAACAGCCGCACACATTAACCTTATACAGAATACGATAGCTCCTTAAAAGGAGAGAAAGCGTACCTATCACGTTCTGTCCGCCATTCTGGATTATCAAGTCCGCCTGATGAAATAAATCTGTAGTCCTGCCTTTGTCTATCAGGCATATCAGCTTGAAAACATCCTCCCGTTCATTTACCTGCACCAGCCGCTGCACTAGTTCCGTCGTTATTTCATCCTGTGTTGTACACAGTCGGTTCAGCGCTGATTTTACATGATATAAGTTTACATCCTCCATTTCATAATTAATGCGCATAAGGAATTCCTCGTATGCTCCTTTGGTAATTTTGCAATTCTGCCTTTTTATGTATCCTAAAATCCATTTTTGCAGCATACCCATATCCTTATCCAGCTGCTTTACGCTTTCTTTAGGGAATTTCTTATACAGTGAAAGCCTTTTGTCTATCTCTCCGGCAAATATATATATATCTGTCTTGGGCGCCGGCTCTTTCAGGTATTTTTCCAAAAACTCATTTGCCGCCAGTTTTTCCATAGACACAATCAGAACCCTGCGGTTTCCCATAAACGGCATCTGCTTTGCAAAATCTCTCTCCGTCTGCGTGAACTGCTCCGTTTCCATGAGATTGAATTCAGGCATCACAATCCCCTTGACTGCCTCTGCCCTATATGCATGGAGCAGATAAGGCTCATTTCCAAAAATCAATTCATTTTTCATACCGCGCTCTCCTATTTACAGAAATATATTTCTCAATATCCTTAAGGAAATTGCTTTTCCCCGGATAGTCCTCCAGAATAAACAATACCCTTTTCGCCCTGGTTACTGCCACATATAAAAGCCTGCGATCCTCTTCCACATCGCCGCATTCAAAATTGTCTACCCCATAGATAATAACCGCAGGAAACTCTTTTCCTTTCGCGTCATGGGCAGTTAACATGCGGACCTGGGAACGCTCTCCCGTGCTGTAATAAATTCTCGTGTCGTCTTCAAAGACCTTCATTGCTGACATAATCTCATAGAGCTGTTTGTAATGCTTAATCTTCTTCTCATACATTATGTCCTCTATCTTCTCAAGCACCTCCTTCGTGCAGACTCCCGTTGGAAAGAAAAACAATCCCAATTCCGACAACGCCTGCTTTAATGGCTTTTTCAACACCTGCATGGCACGATAAATAGAACCATATGCTTTTTTCAGCGGTTCCAACGGTTCCAGAAAATATCTGCTGGATTCTTCCCCATAGAAATCATATATCAATCCCTCATTTACATGGTCCTCATAGATACTGAGCTTCCTGTCTGCCTTTTCCACTGTACAGCCCATGATACTTAAAAGCCGGAACAATGCCTTATCCTGATGCATCCCCTTGACCGCAAGCTCCAACAAGTCCAAAAGCATCTGAAAAACGCAGTCTTCACGCAGGTAGAACTTCGGCCGTTCAAGCGGCACCGCTACACCGGTCAGGACTGCATCTTTATCTACAATCTTACACAGGTTATTCAGCTCCTTATTTGTCCGGGCAATTACTGCAATATCCGAATACGCATATCCTTTTCCATGTATTTCCTTAATCAGCGCCCCAAACCTGCAATCATTAAAATTGGGTATGTGTATAGCCTGTATTCCCGTGGAAAAAGACGCTGCCAGCTGCATTGGCACCCGCTCCCGATTCTTTTCTATCAGACCTGACGCCATTGTTACAATTTCTTCTGAAGAGCGGTAATTCCTGGAAAGCAGAATATCTTTCGTTTCAGGAAATATGTCTGGGAAATCCAGCATAAATCGGTTGCTTCCGCCCCGAAAGGCATATATCGACTGATCCGCATCACCACAAATCATCAGATTATTTTCCGGTTCCTTCACCAGCAGCCTGACAAACTCCGCCTGGGCATCATCGAGATCCTGCACTTCGTCCACCATGATATAGTCATACTGATTCTGCACCGTTTCCAAAATACCCTGATTGTTTTTCAACAGTTCTACCGCCATACCAACCTGATCGTCAAAGGTAATGTATCCCATTTCTTTAAAGGCTGCATCATACAGCTTCTTGACTCCTATGATTCCTTCCACGTCTTTTTTGCTATATGCGTTAGAAAATGCCTCTATCCCATGCTTGTTAATAAATTCAAAATCTTTCAACAGCGTTGCTATCAGACCGTAGCGCATGGTAAGCCCCTCATAGCTGACCCCGGAAATCAAGGGCGCATGGTTAAGGACTTTCATCAACAGGTTCTTACAGTCCACAAGCCCTGCAAGACGTACCGGACCTGTCAGGAACTCATTCTGGGTGAGAATCCCAAATGCCAGCGCATGGAGTGTATAAATATTGACGCCCTGCCCCACCTGCACTCTCTCCTGCATTTCCTGCGCCGCTTTCTTGGTAAAGGTAATCGCAAGGATCTTTTCTGCCGGAACTCCTGACTCCGCCAGCTTTCGTATCCGTTCTACCAGGACAGCCGTTTTACCACTGCCGGGACCTGCGCACACACGAAGGGGACCCTTTACATGGTTTATTACATTTTCCTGTTCTTTGGAAAAAGAAATCTCCTTTTTCTTTGTATGTGCTTCTTCCGCCTGCTTTAAAAGAACAATATTCGGCGGTTTGCAAATATTTTCAAAAAAGCAACCGTCACAGGAACACTCCTCTGCCTGTCCGATAATATGCTGTATATGCTCCCATACCCCTTCCGGATGCCGCTCAATATACTCCCCGCTTGAAATCTGAATGATATTATCACCTTTCTTTTCCTCGAACCTTGCAAGCCGGTCCGGTTTGTCAGCGGAAGATGCAAGCCTTACCATCATTACCCTGATCTCCTTTTGGGGATACTTTTTACTAAGCCCTTCCATCAGAACCAGCATTTCCAGACTGTTCTCCACTTTATGCTGCAGCTTCCTCGCCCTATATGAATACGGCTTACAAAAGTTCCTGCATAAAATGACGCCAACAATACTTCCATCAGACTGTTCAAACAGCAGGTCTGCCGTTCCTGAAATGCCAGTTACGTCTATTTCACCGTGGCACAGCGGCATCTCCAAAGATACCATTGTATTTACTGATATTCTTGCCAACGATGGGATTGGGAAATTCTTTAAGAACCGGTCAAACAGCGCAATTTCATGTGCAATCACCCTTTTACGCTGCCAGCAGAGGGCGAACCAGTCTTCCTGATACGCCTCCTCCATATACATCTGCAGCTCTTCTATGATGGTATCTCTTTCCTTTCCCATGGCAATTCCCGCAGACATCCTCCTGATTGCCTCACTAAAACATAGATTCCTTGCATTATGGTCTTTCAGTGAAAGTTTTTGCAGTTTATATTTTCTGCCGCATTCCAATCCTGCAATCAAATCCTTACTCCTTATATGTTCCACTTTTTCCTCCTTATAAAAAAACGGGGCAGCTTTCCGCCGCCCCTAAAATCTACGCCACCTTTTTTAGGGCGTCAGTATAAGCCTCCAGTTTCTTTAATGCAATATCAAGAAGCTGATCCATAACAAACGTCTTGCATACCCAGTTAGGATCAAAATTGTCAAAACTATAATAATTGTAACCATCACAGCCAAGCAAAAAAACACCGTACTCCTCTCCATCACATTCCTTTTTCTCTTCAGCAAAGCAGACCCAAAACGGCATCCAGATATCATGCTCCAACCTGCTTATATGAAGATCTTCTTCCTTGCACACCGTCTGTATCAGATCTGCATCCTGTTTCTTAAGCGCATTATATGTAATCAGTTTCTCATTTAATAAAATGCCAAGATTAAAGTAATCCGTATAACGTACCGCCTCATTCACTAATTTCTCCTCATTCTCAAAGAATTTTCTCGCAAAACCTTCCACGCCGCATTCATCCAGAAATTCCATATACGCCTTATGAAACCGCTCCTCTTCCGAATCTTCACTGCCCCCGGAATCACCAGAAACCTCAATGTCCCCACATTCATGTCGAAAACACATACATTTCCATCCGTTAACGTTGACAGCCGTATGCATAATATCCGACATCTCCTCGTCCCAAAAACAATAATCCTCTTGTGCCTCGTCATCTGCACCTACTAACCTTGTGGGATCATACGTTCTAACAAGCTCCGGCTGATACTTTTCCCAAAAAAGGTTCAAGTACCGTAAAATCAGATTGCACAGGTTAGCCCGGAGCGGGGACGAAGCATGATAATTACCCGTTATGTACTCATCGAGCACAGTATCATCAAACGGACAGGTATCTATTTTCAAAATATCTTCCAACGTCACATTTTGTCCTCCTTGTTCATTTTAAATAATTCCATTGCATACTCCAGCAGTTTATCCAGCACTGCAATCCTGATGAAAAACAAACTATTCATCATCCGAAAGTTCACAGCGCCATCACCATTCCAACCTTCAAACAGGCCCAGTAAATACTTGCCTGCATCAAGCATGCAAAAATCTTCCTCGAATTTTATACATAACGGTCTACAGATTTCCTTCAGCAGTTCTTCAATTTTTTTATCCCCTTCCGAAAAAGCCAGCTTGACTTTCCGGTAGTTTTGTTTCCTGAACTGCAGATACCATCCTAAATTATAATTCCAAAAAATATAGTATTTTGCATTGCTGCGATTTGGTTTTAGGATTTTTTTCATTTTTCTAACCAGCTTTGCCGCGCTTTTCCACTCTCCCAGTTGGCACGGCTCCGTATCCGGCAGCCGTGTCAGAACCTTCTCCTTGTATACCATAATTCTGTACTGCCAGTTGCATTCCGTCATTACCTGCGTAAAAATTTTTCCGGCAAACTCTCCTGAATACCACTGCATGATATAGTTCTCGATATTCACGCTTTTATCCTTTCCTGACAAACAGTAATTAACAACCGGCAAAGAGACAGCTATATTCATATCCGCAATAAATTTTTCAATATACCGGTAAAGCAGAAGAAAACGTACCCATTTTTCAACTGACAGATGCGATGATACATAGGTGGAAACCCATATCTTACTTATATCATATACCATTCCTTCATCAATCGGAGTCGTATCAATGGCAAGAATATCTTCCAAGTTCATGATGCCTCCTCCCTCGGCGTCCGATCCATTGAATAGCACTTGAACGCATCAAAGAAAACAATTCCGCCTGGCCAGTCATCCGAAAGAAACTTTATCGTATTAGCCAGCAGGATTAATGCTGCGAACTGGTTTGTTAAGAGATGCTGCGGTTCTGCCTGGTTCAAGACCTCACAGCTCTCCTCGCTCCTTTTTACAGCCCCCTCCTGCAGCACATCAGGAAAATAACTTGCCCTGTCAGGGTACATTTCCATCCCACCTATCCGCGATCCAATAACGATTTCTCCCGACTGATATTCATTTGC
The DNA here is from genome assembly GCA_946412445.1 of uncultured Eubacterium sp. Classification (GTDB taxonomy): domain Bacteria; phylum Bacillota; class Clostridia; order Lachnospirales; family Lachnospiraceae; genus Novisyntrophococcus. The sequence continues at coordinate 3,201 of CAMKHH010000029.1, read as the reverse complement.
ACTATCCATGTAGATACAATGTTCCCTGTTCATATAAAAACTGTGCATGCTCTGCCTGCACTGGTGGTTATCGACACACCCCACCAGAAAAACAAGCGAGTTGTCCCTCACAAGCTTTTCTATGTCCTTTTCGCAGTCAATATAACCGTCATAGTAATCCACGGAAAGACCATACGCCTGAGAAAGCATCTCAGCCATGACCTGCGCCTTATTATACCCTATATCCTGCGGCAAAAAAGCCTGCCTTACCAGATTTTTGTCCTCAACCTGATCACCGTCAACCAGGACTATACGTATTTCATCGTTCCGCAGGCACCTGTTTCCATAAAGATATCTTCCAAGTTCCTTGATATAATGGCTTCCCGTGCCGCCACATCCAACAATGACAATATCACTTTTCATTTGTCTTATCCTCCATTTCAAAAACATCACTCAGCTTCAGCATTTTGTAATTTCCGGCAATGCCGGCACGCAGCTTATGGGTAATTTCTTTCTTGTCAAGGTTGCCAAATACCATAAACAGGCGCGTGCCTTTCTCGTCATTATCATCTATGGACGAAAAAAAGGCATTCATGCTTCCATGACTATGTATATCCATAACCAATACTTTGTCATTTTCCATATCGTGGTTGCGCGTAAAAACAACACTTGCAGACGTCACTTGCTGTTCCGGATAATATATTTCATACTTTTCCGTTTCCAAGTTATAAAAAATCTGCACGGCAGCTTCCTTGCGCGGATTTCTCTTAAAAAAGGCAACAACATCCATCAAAATCCCATAAGGAATCTTTTTTTCCGTCATCCTGAAATCCACATCGGAACCGTCTTCCCTGCAGTCAAAACATCCATACGGCATCTGCTCAATTCTGTAAACAGAACCATCACGCCCCGTTACAATAAAAAACCCCTGATTCTTGCGCACATTCATTATCTGAACGCCTTTCCGGGAGCCTTTGAGTACTGGAATAACAAATCCCCTTTCGTCATAATGCATTTCTGTACGCTCTTTTGAAAATTCCGGATAAATGCGCTCTATCACTGTACGGATTTCTTGCAGCGTAGCCGACTCTGCGTTTTTCAGGTCTTCTTTCTCAACCATCATTGTAAAGCCGGATCCACGTACAAGAATAGGCAGGCCAATCCGTTCGTTGTCCATCTCCTTTTTAAACTCCAATACTGGGAACAGCAGGTTAATTTCTGCATTATAAACGAACATTCCGTTTTCGTACTCAGGATGCTTTTTCCCATAAGTTTTACGGATTTCCTCTAAAGTCACCTGTTCTTTTTCCGCATTTCCAAAATCCACGCCAGTATACGTTTCCTTTTGATCCAGATATCCTATTTGGATAGGCAGGCTGTACTTCTTACCCTTGATTTCGGTACCGCCTAACATATATGGGAACAGCAGGCTGTTTCTCTCATCATAACAGAAATGACAACCCGCATATTCAGGATACTCTTTCACCCAGGCCTCGCGAATTTCTTCAAGCGAAGCCTTTTCCTTTATTTCCAGTTCATATTTCCCGACTTTAACAGTTAACGGAAATGCGATGGTCTGATCCTTTTTTACTTCCTGATACTGGATATCCAGCTTGACCCAGCACCCTCCGCTCTGACTGGTTTTTTCATCTGTTTGTCCGTCATCAGATCCACCGCCTGTCTCCGCAGCTTCTTCCTCAGCATCCAGTTCTTCATCCTGCTCCTCGCCCTCATCTTCATTCCCATAATCTTCTTCAGACGCAGCTTCCGCAATGTCTAACGGTTCTTCTTCAGTTCGGTCTTTCTCATCATCCGCGTCTGTATTTTCCGCAAGCTTTTCCATTGTTTCATGCAGCCTCGTAAATTCATTGCTGAACTTTACAAGACTGAACTGAATACCGCTCAATTCAGGATACAGCTTACGAAGCTCTGTCCTTATTTCGTTTTCGCCCAGAGTCACTCCTCCAAACTGCTCATTCGTAAGCGTACACTGGATATATCCGCTTCTGATCCGCACGGGTAACTGATAGCGTCCACCCTGCTTTACGGGCTTTTTTTCCTTCTTCGCTGTTTTTCCGCTGCCCTTTCCTTTTGCACCTTTCTTCTTGTTAGCCACATCCTCACTGCTGATTCCAAATAATTCTGCTAAACTGCTACTGCTCATAATCATATCCTCCTTTTATTTTTTCCATGTCATTAAATCTTTCAGGCACATATTCCCTCTCTGCTTTTTTATTGGCATAAGATATTCTTCTGGGAAATCCTGTTTGTTATGGAGCTGCTCAAATAGTTCACGCAGCGGTATATCCTTCACTCCAATACACTTTTCTGACTTATACAGATCCGAGTTGCATGGACTCTGTATAAACAGCGTCATTACCATTTCCAGCCTCTTTATTTCCAGGATGTCCGGAAATACATTACTTCCCCAACAAACTCTCCCATCATCGTATACGTTTCCAAATGGATATCTGTAAAGCACACTATTCCCCGTCGGTTTATCATCTTTTAATACAAAAACCCGCGTTTTTTCCAGCCTGCCCTTATCCACATGAAACGAAAACACAAGTGACGGCACACAGACATCGTACTGAGTATTCTCATACTGCATCATCTGCATGCTTGCAGGTAGCACAGTGACAATATCCGCCTTTAACTTATTGTTTCTAATACCAACCGCACCGTTGTAATATCCAAACGGAATTTCTCCAATAGGTGTTAGTTCTACTGTTTCAACAACCGACTTTTGAAAAGCTTTTAACAGAGAGCCCATTTCTACCATTTTGGAATTTTTTCTTCCTTTCTCATCCGTAAATACAACATTGGCACAATCGTAACCATGAGAACGGTTAAAATTCTGATTCAAATAAATCGCTATATCCTGCATTACCATACCCTCCTTTTACTCTACAACGCTCTCCGCTGATTATTTTTATAATCAACCAGCTTCGATGCATCAAAATAATCTTCGGCACACGATTCATAAAGACTCAAAATTTCCGGTGTCTCATGAAACAGGTCTGCCATTCCTTCCAGACTAAGTTCATTAATGACCCTCTTATCTCCTGCCAATACCAAAAATAATGTCCGAAGCCTTTGACTTTTCTCATTAAGCTGACCGATATCCACGGGCTTCAGCTTCGATAATTCCTTCTGAAACCGCTTTCCATCAATAAAAATAGCCAAAACGTATCCTCCTTTTTTAGTGAATAAAATTGCAAT